>NZ_KK211103.1:187663-238958 GCF_000620305.1 Desulfitibacter alkalitolerans DSM 16504
CACAATCAGCTGATCCAAGTCTATTTTGACATAGCAACCGAGCGCTTTGCAAGGATTATTGATAAATTTTGGCCAAAATTTTTATCACTAAGGTTATGGAACTGGGATTATTATCCTGGAAGTGCATAACTACTGTAATAAATATTTTGCCTATATATCATGAAGTTATTCCAGGATAGAAAAACAGGAATGCTTTTTTATAAGTATAAAAAAGAAGGCAGTTTTGAGTCATGCCTAGGACCTGTTGGCCTGTAAAAGCCTTTTTGTGGCTTTTAACGTGGGGTTTTATATATTGGAGGTCAGTTAAAGGAGTTATCTATAGGATAAAACATAAATGTGAAGTATTTGTGAACTAACTATTAAGTTAATATGAATTTTTGCATGCTTCCATGAATTGATTCAGTGTCTTTCCTATTACTATTTGAAAAGCCTGATTCAATGTTTTTCCGGCCCCTAAATGATTTAGAATGGTGTTTAAATCATCATAACCATACTCATCCACAAGCCATTGAATCATGACTAGGGATTGACTATAGGCCAAGGCCTGGCTTGGCAGAGTATCAAAGTCTCTGTCCATATCCTTTAAATCGTACCAATGAGCTGTATCAGTATTAAGAGCAGTATTTTCAAATTGAAAGCCAGTTATTTCCTTCTCTATTAACTGGGCAATACCCTCAGTAAACCATCTTGTATAGTTTCCTCGAGTCCTGTAATCAACTACCAAATGGGCATACTCGTGAACCATGGGTCCTTTTTTGCGAAACACTTCCCTGGCAGACTCTTGAGATAAATCACCCAACCATTCTTCTGGAGACACTATTCTTATAACCCCTGCCCAGTATACGCCCATGGCACTTTGATCAGAATCCCATCCAAAACTTTTACCTAGACTTGGGCTGTCAGGATAAATAATAATAGGTACCCTGCCATTATTTGTAAAGTTCAGCATTTCATTTACCTTTTGAAAATCCATATTAATTGTGTCAAGCACAAGGTTTACATTCTCTAGATCCTGGTTTTGGTATTTGATAAGAAATTGCTCATTCTTTAGAGAATTCCAATTTCTTGTTCTAAATTCTACTTCTTTTTTTGCCGTTTCCCTCACAAAACCATAAGCAAGGGATTTTGGCAAAGCAGGATTTTTTGCAGATAATGACAGTAGCACTAGTATGAATCCTAAAGCAATATTTACACACAGCCTTAAGAACCTTACTGTACACTTAAAGTAAGCGGTTCTTTGCAGCATGGTTAGCCCCTCCCCCTTTTGCTAACTTGCAGCTATATCTATGCTTATTAGATTATACTATCATTTAGCACCAATATCATTGGAAAATATAACAAAAAGCTGAACCTAAGTTAAATGGCTGAAAATAAGAAGGGGAACCCATCTTTTGTGTCATCAGCTGGGCTTAATTTTAGCCTCTTTATATACTTCTTCCCCTTTTTCTTTTTGCAGCATAGAGGTTTTTCTTTCATGTTCATATTCCTTGAGTAATTTTGCCAGGAACTGTAATTCATCTTTTAGATGTTTTTCCCTTTTATTTAGCATTAGTAAATATGCACTAATGCCAGCCCAGATTGCTGCACAGGCTAACCATAAATAGGTCATTATCATCACTCCCAGGTAATAAGATTAATTGCTTCTCTTTTTCTATTGAATAATTCTTCTTTTATCTGCATCAAACCATATGACTGAAACATTAAATATAAGTAAAGCATATTGAAACTAATAACACTAATAATTAGTGTTATCACCATTTCTTCCGCCAGGCCTCCACCAGTTACTGCTGCAGGATGGAGCTTGCGGCCCCACCATTCAACTGAGTAATACACCAGGGGAACATTTAAAAACCCCACTATGCCAAAGATAGCAGCGGTATTCTTTCCCCTTGTATCATTTGCACCCAGATCTCGTACCACAAGATAGGCTATATAAATAAACCAGAGTACAAGGGTGGTGGTAAGCTTGGGTTCCCAGGTCCACCATGTACCCCAGGCTGCCCTTGCCCAAATAGGCCCAGTTAGGAGGACAATAGTAATAAAAAGAGTACCCAACTCTGCTGAAGAGACAGCGATTCTATCATATTTGCCATCCCTGGTGGCTAAAAATAGCATGCTGGCTATGAAAACCACAAAAAAGGCAAAAAAACCAGTCCAGGCTGAAGCCACATGAAAATAAAATATCTTCTGAATGGGTCCCATTATCCTTTCCTCTGGAGCAAAGAAAAAAACAGTTGTCAGTGCTATTACCATAAATACAAAGGTTAAAATGCCTAATTTCCTTACCATTTTCATGCCTCCTTCTATCATTGGTCAAAGTCTATTCATTGGTAATGTTGTCTAAAAACAAGCTTGGAACAATTATCACTGCAGCACTATAAAAAACTATCAGCCTCATCCATTGACCCAATTGACCTTCATTACCATTACCACCTAGTATTAAACTAGTTGTCTCTACCAGACTTATTATGAGGGGTATTAATAAGGGTAGGAGTATAACAGGCAGCAGAATTTCTCCACCCTTTATTTTTGAAATCATCATGGCCACTAGAATGGTGATATTGCTCATGGCAAAGGTACCCAGAAGTTGAGTAAAAATTAGCTTTCCAAGGGCGTTTGCCTGTAAAATCACTTGAAAAAAAACTATAAATACAATGGCCATAAAAAACTGCAGCACTGCAAGCATAATGAATATGGCCAGACACTTGCCCCAAAAGACAGCATGTTTGCTTATGGGTGACATGAATAAAGCTTCAATACAGTTATTCTCCTGATCCACATATAAAGAACGATTAACTACAAGAATTACTGTAAATGTAACTGCTATCCACAGGAGCCCGGAAACAAGTCTCAAATCCACACTGGTATCCATAAATATTATAGAAAATACAAAAACCAGCAGAAAAGCAAAAAACATGCCCAGACCCACAACTGTTTTTTGTTTCTTTTCCAGGAGAATTTCCTTCTCTAACAGTACTGCAACCTCTCTAATGAAATCCATTCTACTCTCCACCACTAACCGCTAATTTTTTGTCCTCACACTTTTTACTTTTTCCACATGAAAACTCAATATGACTAATGGTCCCTCTGTTTAAAAATACCATCTGATGTGCCAGGTAAGCCAATTTTTCTATATCATGTAGAGCTATAATTATGCATTTTTCTTGATTTAACAGGTCTTTGATAATAGTTTCAAGCCTTTCCTTGCTTCGAATGTCCAGGCCTGTAAAGGGTTCATCCATCAAAACTATTTGAGGATTATGAAGCAGGGAACGGGCTATGGATACTTTTTGTCTCATTCCTTTAGAAAGATTAGCAACAATTTGATCCATATAGGTCAAATAGCCAATGCTTTTTCCCAAAATTTCTATTTCATCCATTGGATTTTTCACTTTATATAATTTTGCAAACAGCAGCAGGTTTTCCCTTGCTGTTAGGTTCTCATAGAGCATTAGCTCATGACCTGCATATCCAACAAATCTTCTATAAGTATAGTGGTGTGTAAATATATTTGACTGCCATACTATACTGCCCCAGGTTGGTTTTACTAAGCCTGCCAGAATTCTGAGCAGGGTTGTTTTCCCTGCTCCATTGTGTCCACAGAGAATAGTAAGGGTACCCCTTGGTGCGGTGAATTGGATTTTATCAAGTATTTGCATACCATTGATAGTTTTGGAAATTTCTTTTATCTCTAGTGTCATAATCCTTCCTGCCTATTCACTATAATCTTCTGAAAAAGGCTATAAATCCTCCCAGGGCTAACAAAAAGCCGCCTAGCCATATCATGCGTACCAGGGGATTAATATGTATCATAAACGTTGCCTGATTACCAAAATCATCCCACCCTGCCAGCTGCACGTATATGTCTTTTGCCCAGGTACCACTAATGGCAACCCTGGCTATAGGGTTCCAGTTTTCATAAAATGATCTTTTAGGATTTAACTCATATACGGCCTTTCCACCAGTAGAAACAGGCAGGTAAGCATAGATGGTTGTTCTGTCAGCACCTGCTTCCTTACCCAGACCTTCATAAGTAATGTAATAACCTGATACCTCTATTGTTTCTCCCTGATGAAGGGTTTTGGTATGGTGCTGTGAGTATACCTGGGTTGTAATTACTCCTACTGCAAGTATCACCACCCCCAGGTGTACTAGATGAGCGGCAGCTGGTATTCTCTGAAGTAAGTTGATGGACTTTATTTTGCCTTCCCTAACTCTTTTATAGATTAAATCGGCTGTTTCTTTTACCAGGGATATGGATGCTAAAGCACAGATGGTATACCCAAGGACAGCAGTAAAAGGACCGCCTGTGAGGTAGTATAAAAAGGTTCCTGTTCCCAATGAAATTAGAAGTAGAAGTACTGTCCATTTTAGTTTTTTTATTTGCAGGCTGTTTCCATATCCAATTATAGGCCAGACCCCCATGAGCAGTATTAGAGAGGCAAACAGTGGTGCTGTAACTGTATTGTAAAACTCCCCAGTAAGATTCATGGTTTCCCCAGTTATAAAGGGAGTAAATAATGGATAGATTGTAGCAGCCCATACTATGAATCCAGTTATGGATAAAATTATAGCTCCTCCAATGAGCATGTTAATTCCTATAGTATCCCTGTTTTTTACTTCCCCTAGAACTGTTTTTGCCCTGTAAACAAGATAAACAAAAGCCATTATGACAATGAAAATATAAGATAAAAAGTAAATACCCGTACCAGTATTTGAAAAGGCATGAACTGACTGGAGAATTCCACTTCTTACAATAAAGGTTCCAAAAATTGTGAGCAGATATGCTGAACATATTAAAAGCAAATTCCACAGCCTGCACATGGAAAACTTTCTTTCAAGATGCATTGTATGTAAAAGTGCTGTCACAAGGAGCCATGGTATGAAGGAAGCGTTTTCTACAGGGTCCCAGGCCCAATAACCTCCCCAGCCCAGCTCCTGATAGGCCCACATGGCTCCTAGCAGATTGCCTAAAGTCAGAAAGATCCAAGATGCCAGGACCCAGTTTCTAGCCTTTTCTGTCCAGGTTCTTTTGGTTGGAAATATCAAATAGGAAACAGCTAGCCCAAAGGGTACAACCAGCAGTGCATAGCCAATAAACAGGGTCAATGGATGAGATACCATGTAAGGATTTCTCAACATGGGATTTAATCCGATGCCCTGCTGTGCTTGTGTTTCCATTAACGCAAAGGGATTAGACTTTGCAAGGAGAATAAGCATAAATAGAGCAATATTTAGAATAACCACCCCAATAACAGGAAGGATGCTGCTGTCTTTTTTCTTTCTTTCAGAATAAATATATATGCCCAGTATTAACGCTAGAAGACCTGTCCAAAATAGAAGCGAGCCAGCATCTCCTGCCCAGAATGCACATATTTTATAGATTAGGGGCAAGTGCTCACTTGTGTAGGTAAAGGCATACACAACTCCGTAATCACCTTTAACAAGAATGGCCAAAAGAGCCAAACATGATATGCCAATACTAGCCATAGTGCCATAAGACAGCCTTTGTACACCTGTTATCCAGAACCTTTTATGGCTAAAACACCCTGACACGATAAATAACAAATTTACTAAAGCAGCTAAAAGCCCAATACCTAGAAAAAAGTATCCAATAGATCCCATATCCTCACCTCATTATTATTTTGCATCGTATTTAGAAGGGCAGCGCGTCTGGAGTTTATTTGCCCTGAAAATGCCACCAGTGTAATAGCCTTCCACCATTATCTCCACCTCTGCCAGGTCCATGACAGTGCTGATGGGCTTGTCATATGTTACAGGAATAGAGTACTCCCCGTCTGTAAGATTAAAGCTTAGTTCCTGTAAGGCACTATCCCATATTACCGAGGCCGGTTCTGCTAAACCAACGAGCAGGTACAACCTGTCAGAGGGTTCTTGTTCTATAAGGCTCCCAAGGGAAGTTTCATAACTCACCCTAACATTTTGAGAAAACAAAAATAATGTATAGGAGGAAACCAGCAGTAATAATACAACTAACAGCATCTTAGAAAGCTTCATATCATCACCTCTTATCCATTATTTACTAGTAGCGAAAATTTTATTTATTAAACCAAAAAATTAAACTAAATTTTTTTGAAAACTCCCTAAAAAATAAAAAAGCCAACCACAAAATTGCAGTTGACTATTAAGTCCAGAAGCCTATTTAACTTCATACCCGGCACTAACTACAGCATCCTTGATTTTTTCTTCAGTAACCTTACCCTTTTCATAGGCAACAAGGGCACTGTTGGCATCCAGGTTTACCTCTGCTTCGCAAACCCCATCTAGGGTTTTTAAAGCAGCTTCCACAGCTTTTTTACAATGGCCGCAGGACATGCCTTCAATGCTTATGGTCATGGTTTGCAGTTCCTTGCCGCAATTGCAGTTTTCGCACATAATAATCACCTCCCCTTTTCCAACACTTTCATTTTTGCCTCATTAACATTAGACTATGCAGGGAAACTATATTTTTGATATACTATTATGCATAAGCCTGTACAATTAAGCTGCACAAGACCAGAGAGTACAAGGCTGGTGGAGTACAAGCTCTTTAAAAATAACACTAATAAGGTAAGGCGGCGAAGGAACATATATGGTGGCATTAAATATCAAAAGAACTGATCGAAAATGGTTTCTTACACCAGTAAAGAAAAATATCTATACCTACCAGATGATTGAGGATGGTGACCGTGTTGCAGTAGGCTTATCAGGGGGCAAGGACAGCTCAACCCTGTTTTATATTCTATCTGCCCTGCAAAGGCAAATGCCTGTTAAGTTTGACCTGGTCCCTATAACCCTTACCCTGGGCTTTGATGATATGGATATTACACCTCTAGCTGACTTTGTTTCAGATTTGGGAAATAAGCTTCATGTTGAACCTACTTTAATTGGCAAAATTGTATTTGAGATACGCCAGGAGAAAAACCCCTGCGCCCTGTGTGCCAATCTTAGAAGGGGAGCACTATATGAAGCTGCAAAAAAATTAAACTGCAGCAAGGTTGCCCTTGGACATCATCTAGATGATGCAGTGGAAACCTTTTTCATGAACCTTATATTCAATGGTCAAATGGGCCTCTTTCAGCCCAAATCATATTTGGACAGAACAGATATTACCCTGATTAGGCCATTAATGTCCCTTGAGGAGAGTACTATTATTAGAATTGTCGAGAATAAAAACATTCCAGTTATCAAGAACCCCTGTCCCGCAAACAAAAAGACAAAAAGAGAGGAAATCAAAAAGCTTGTTTCCAGCTTAAGCATGGAGTATTCAGATATCCGCTACAAGTTTCTCTGTGCAGTACAGAATGTAAGCCTCGACAACTTCTGGAATCCGGAGCAGTATACTAAATAACTGCCTATAACTACTTTTCCCCAAGGTATCTTTCTGCAGACATGGCAGCGGTTGCTCCATCGCCTACTGCAGTAGAAACCTGACGCAGGAATTTTTCTCTTACATCACCGGCTGCAAACACTCCAGGCAGATTGGTTTTTAAAAAATCATCTGTTTGGATATAGCCGCCTTGGTTTAGATCAACGCCTTCAAGCCAATGAGTATTTGGTACTGTACCTATAAACACAAAAACCCCATCCATAGCTTCTTCCCTCAGCTCTCCAGTCTTAACGTCTTTAAGGAGCATCTTTTCAACACCCTTATTACCTTTGATCTCCTCAACTACAGTATTATAGATAAACTTAATTTTGGGGTTCTCTAGTGCCCTTTCCTGAAGAATCCTGGTTGCCCTTAACTCATCACGTCTATGTATAATATGCACCTCGCCGGCAAACTTTGTCAGAAAGATTGCTTCTTCCACAGCAGAATCTCCCCCGCCAACTACTGCAACCTTCTTATCTTTAAAAAAAGCCCCGTCACAGGTTGCACAATAGGATACTCCCCTGCCCTGAAACCGTTCCTCGCCTTCCACGCCCAGCTTCTTTGCCTGTGCACCTGAGGCTATAATTACCGACATTGCCTCAATAGCTCTGCCTGTTGTCTTTATTATTTTAACATCATCACGTAAATCTGCACTTACTACATCCTCTGTTATCATTTCAGCACCAAATTGGGAGGCCTGCTGATAAAATTTCATCATCAAGTCAGGTCCTGACACTCCCTCTGGAAACCCAGGAAAGTTTTCAATCCAGCTTGTCAAGGCTGCCTGCCCTCCCGGCATGCTTCTTTCAATAATAATTGTTTTCCTTCCACTTCTTGCAGTATAGAGAGCAGCTGTAAGCCCTGCAGGCCCTCCTCCAATTATAGCTACCTCGTACATTTTTTTCACCTCTTCTCAGATTATGAAACGCCAAACAGACTTAATATTACTTATTTTTCACACCCATGTACAACCTTTATGCACCTGTTCATGACAACCTCCAGCCCGGCCTTTTTTGCCATATGAGCTGCTTCCTCATTTATAATTCCCAACTGCAGCCATACTGCCTTTGCACCTACTTTAATGGCCTCTTCTACTACAGGCAGTACTTCTGATGACTTTCTGAAAATATTAACTATATCAATTTTCTTTTCAGACGGAATTGATAGAAGATCTGGATAGGCTTTAATTCCAAGAAAAGCATCTATCCTGGGGTTTACTGGTATTACTTCAAAGCCAGCATCTATTAGATACTTTGCCACCATATGGCTATCCCTATCAGGTTTATTTGAAACACCTACTACTGCAATTGTTTTAACAGTTTTCCAGTCCACTTCACTTGCCTCCTTAATGGAAAACCCCGGACAATTCCGGGGCTTTAGTTTAGTTTCTCAAATATTTAGTAGGATTATCCGGTCGACCATTTATTCTTACCTCAAAGTGCAGATGGGGCCCAGTGCTTCTACCAGTACTGCCAACCCTTATAATTAAATCTCCTCGTTCCACCTGATCTCCATTACTTACTAGTCTTTGAGATGCGTGGGCATAATAGGTTGTAACTCCATCCCCATGGTCAATAATAACTAGATTGCCGTATCCGCCTTGCCAACCGGAGAATATAACCCTGCCAGCCTCCGCTGCATATACTGGATCTCCAGTTTTACCATTAATATCAATACCTGAATGGAACCCACCCCTTCTTTGACCAAAGGGCGATGTAATGTTACCCCTGAGGGGCCAACCTAGCGGACCAGTCCCTCCGCCACCTCTGGAAGCTACTAATAACTTGGTACCAACAGCAACAACCTGGGTTTTGGGCTCCTCTATTACTACTTCATTAATCTTATTCCTTTCCAAGGTTCTGCCATTTTCCATTGTTACAATATATGTTACCTCTTTTTTGCCCCTTGTTCCTCTTTCCTGAATCTGGCTCTGGCCCCTCCAGAGAGAGTCATTATATACATTTTTCACAGGAAAGGGAATAGTTTCCTGTGCAATTTGTTCATACTTTACCTGTACGTTAAAAGCAGGCTCTGGTTTTACTAACCTCAGTTTTTGTCCTATCTGCAGACGACTAACATCAATGTCAGGATTTGCTTCTTCTAGTTCACTGACACGTATTCCATTTTTCTGGGCAATTGTCCACAAAGAATCTCCCGATGCAACTTCATAGTAGGTGACCTTTTCCTCACCAAACTTTAAAAGCTCCAAAGCCTCTTCAAATGATATTATCTCTTCCATTTCAACATCCACAGGTTCAAAAGTGATATTTTCTGCTGTGGAAACTTCCAGCACATTTACTTCAAAGCCATTACCGTTTTTAGGCAAGTAACTTTCCTTTACTTCCTGAATTACCTTTTCAGCTAATTGCTTGTTTTCTAATATTGCCTTAATCTCGCCATTAACTGATATACCAATGGCTCCATAGTGGAATACCAGACTATCTCTTAATATATTAGCAATATCTTCCTGTGCCATTATGGCCTTTTTTGTCAGCTTTATTGGTTCAAACTCAATAACGCTTATGCAGTTTACACTTAACCCATTAGCTTCCTTTTCTTTATGTAGTTCCTCTACTATTTCCTCTACCTGGTTCTGTGTTTGTGCTGTACCCACAACCGAACCGTCAACTATTACATTTACTGCATTTGGTTGAATATATATATTATATGCAAATACACTTGCTAAAAGTATTAATACTAAACCACCTATTGCTGCGCCCTTGAATCTGCCAAGGTTTTCTCTATCTATACCCCCAAAACGCGACCTGGCTTGCTTCTCTTTACTCGTTGATGACACTTTATTCCCCCACATCCTCCCTCCGAGATTTTGAGCCCCTAATCTATTGTATGCTTTTGGGCCTGTCCAAATTGTGTAAAATTATTCTATTTGGTAAAATTCACACATAAAAATTATACCATAAAAAACTAAATTTCTGAAGAAAAACCTTGGTTATTTTATCGATTTAAAAATTAAATCCATGCAGCTCTCTTTTTAGTCAACTCAGGCAGAAGACACCAGTGACTAGTGATTCTGGCAGACAAATTTTAAGACTTCTTCAATACTAGTAGCCACAGGAAAGTCATGTGTAATCTTTCTCTTAATAACTACTATGGGAATCTTGGTTTCTAATGCAGCTGCAAGCTTATTATCTGTACCCCCAGACTTGCCGCTGTCACGTGTAACTATAATATCAGAATTGTACATTCTAAAGGTTGCTTTATTTATTTTTACTGAAAAAGGTCCCTGCATGGCAATAATGTCTTTTGCCGCCACTCCCATATCCTGACACTTCTTAATAACCTTCCAATCAGGCAGAACCCTGACTACAACTCTTTTCCCCCTTAATTTATCATTATTAATAAACTTCTCCAGATTATAACTCCCTGTTGTCAGGAAAATAGTGTTGATACCCTTTATAGCTATCTTTTCAATAGCTTCCTCAAAGGAATAGACTGTTTTTATTAAAGGACTGCTGGGAAGCTCCAATTCCTCTCTTAAAAAACGAATATATCTTGGTTTGTTTGCCAGGGCAGAGAGCATGCTGTGGTAGTTATTGCTATTTTCCAAATCAGCATCCACCACACATTTTACTTTAGAAAAGTCAATCAAATGGAAAGTCTCAGCGTCAACTAAGCATTCATCAAATGATAATTTTTTAAGATTCTCCCTGCTGGTCCGTGTTTTAGCCAGAATTCTCAGCTCATGGCCTTGAGCAGCAATTTTTTCAGCAATTTCTATTCCTTCCCTTACACCTACCAAAAGAAAAATCATTTAAGCCACCCCAATTAAGGAATAATAAAGTACATCTAAGAGCAAAAAACTAATAACCCCCAGTTGGGACTAAATAGTTCTACGCGCGTGCGCGTTTAATTAATGAAAAAATTTGAAAAAGTTCTTGCTTATTCTTGGGAGGGTTAGATTCTAAATCTACTAATTCACATTTCTTTAAATAATCCCAGATATCAAGTATTACCGGTGTTTCCATACAGGAGCTGCTTACCCATGCATTATTAGAAAATACCTCAAAGGGAGTTCCTTTACCCAATATCCTTCCTTTGTCCAGTATAAATATGGTGTCTGCCCATGAATATGCCATATTAACATCATGTGTCGAAATAAGAATAGTTTTTCCATCTTGATGCAGTTGATTAAGCACATTTATCATTATCTTTGAATTGCAAGGGTCTAGTCCTGCAGTTGGCTCATCACAAACAACCATTTCCGGTTCCATAACTAATACCCCTGCCAAAGCAACCATTTTTTTTTGACCCACACTTAAAAAATGAGTTGGTTTATGAAATAAATTGTCAATACCAAGCTGCTCACCGACCTGATGTATTCTTTTTAATGCTGCTTCTCTAGGAACACCAATGTTCATTAGGCCAAAAGAGATATCCTGGATAACACTTGCAGAGAAAAGCTGGTTATCAGGATTTTGAAAAAGAATACCTACTAATTTCTTGATATTATTTAAAAAACTTTTTTGATATGTATATTGTTCACCTTTATAAAACATCTCCCCAGAGGTTGGTTTTAATAATCCATTTAAATGTAAAAGCAGAGTTGATTTTCCAGCGCCATTTGGCCCCAAAATTGCTGCCCTGGTATTAAGCTCTATGGCCATATTAACTCCCTGCAGTGCATTAGTTCCATCACTATACTGATAAGATAAATTTTTGGCTTCAATAATATTTTTTGGCAACCTAAAACCTCCCAATGAAGTATGTTAGAACAATTACGGCATCAAAGGCTAATATCCCAGCAAGGTTTCTTTTTTTAGGCTGATATTCTTCCTCAATAACCCTTAATTCACCATTAAACCCTCTAGAAAGAAGCGCATTGTATGTTTCATCAGTATTTTTAATACATTTAATAAACAAATTAGAGCACAGGTAAGAAAGTGACTTGAGCTTACCCATAAAGCCATTATAACCACACCTGGATACTTGTGAAATGTAAATATTATTGGCTGTTTTAAAAAATACAAAAATATTATTGTAAATAAGGACCATTAAGTCAATTATGATATCTGGAACCATAAGCTTGCGAAGAACATAGATAATCTGAGTCATTGGTGTGGTAAGTGCCAGGAAGTACAAACATGTCACTGCTGCATTAGCTCTAAAAAATAGGTTGATTGAGCTTAATAAAGTTTCATTTGTTACGCCAATCCATAAAGAACCAATTTTAAATGACAGCAAAAAATTTAAGGGTGTAATGGTAATACTCACAGCAACTGCAGCACATCCTATTATCAGAAACCCCATTGGCAGCAGCATTAATTTTAAAAAGGTTTTATAATTTACCCTGGCCACTATAATTATTATCAGCGACATTATAATGGCAACAAAAACAGAAATGACTATGGAGTTAAGAATAAGGACCAGGGCCATGGTTAGAAGAGCAAACATGAACTTTTCTCCGGGGTGAACATCCCGGAGAAAAGAAAAATAAGCATATTGATCAATGTGTGTCATGCAGCATTACACCCACTTCTTTTTTGACCAATTCTATAACCCAGATAAAAACAGATAAACCCCGCACCAATGGCGGCCTGCAGTGCAAACAGCAGGCTTTCAATTTCTCCCCCTGGAGGCTCCCATACAGAAGCAAACCATGGTTCATAATTAGGATTTATTTCTCCAACTGCTTCTTCTGCTAACCCATCCGCACCTTCAAACTCTGTACCAAAGTTAATTATCAAAGGGACAATAATTAATCCAATTAGCAACAACATCAATAAAACATTATTTTTACCAGACACTAGAAGTCACCACCCTTAAACAAAAATTAGGAATCAAGAAATATTTAGCCCCTCTATCTCTTGCTTACTGTATGTGTAAAGTAAATTTAGAACCATAACTGTTAAAATTCCTTCAATTATGGAAATGGGAATCTGAGTAAGTCCAAAGACACCCACAAATTTTATCCATGACGCGTAAATGCCACCAACCTCAGAGGGATGGGCTAATGCTAACTGTAAAGCTGTCACCATATAGGTGGCAAAGCTTCCAATTGCTGCTCCAAAAAAAATTGATGCCCATCTGGGAGCTCCAAGCTTTTTTAAAACTATGTAAAATCCATATGTAACAAAGGGACCCACAATTGCCATTGAAAAAACATTTGCACCAAGGGTTGTTAGTCCTCCATGGGCTAAAAGAACAGCTTGAAATACCAGAACTATCAAACCTATAACAACCATAATAGTTGGCCCGAAAAGAATAGTCCCTAGACCCATGCCTGTAGCATGTGACGAACTCCCAGTAATAGAAGGAAGTTTTAAAGCCGACATTACAAAGGTGAAAGCACCAGCAAAAGCAACAAGCAAAATTGTTTTTGGATTTTCCTTAACAAGCCTGTTAATATATCGAATCCCTAGGATTAAAAATGGCAGCATTATTATTGACCAAAACCCTGCCCATCCCATGGGCAAAAACCCCTCCATAATATGCATTGCAGCTGCTTCCTCAGGAATAATAAACAAACATAATAGTACTGCTAATCCAGTTAATAACCTCATATAAATTCACTCCCCCATTTTTATTCAATACTCTTAATCCAATCCATTCAAAACCTATCAGCAGCAAAATACATAAAAAAACAGCACCAAACTAATCACCTCACAATAGATGAATTAGAATAGGCTGTGTACTGGCTATAGTGTCATCATATGCATAAGCTATCTTAAGCATATTCCCCTTACAGTCATAGGCTCGGACTTTCACCGATTTATTTTAAGCTTAATCCCTCAGGATAAGCACCTAACATTATTTACTTTAGAACCATGGATATAAAACAAAAACCTGTACCACATGGGATACAGGAATATAACGAAATTATTTCATACGCCCATACACCGTGGGTACGACAAGAAATACTAAACAAGCAGGTATCCTGACTTAGGCTCATCATTTCTTTAGCACCTTCCCAGACTCCCTAAAGAGTTAAACCCAGTGGCATATTGCTAAGAAATTCACCATTACAGTGGCGGGACCGTGCTGGAATTACACCAGCTTCCCATTTAATTTCCATTATGGAAACTTGTTTAATACCATATTTAATTAATAATTATTCTATCATGATATTTGGATAATTTCAATTTCTATTTCAATTCATTTTAAAAAAACTATTGCATTTGAGCAAACTATTGCATTATTGCATTTTTAGATTTAAGTCCTATCGCTCATTAGCTATTCTTTCACTTACATACAAATAGATTGCTGCTTCTAATCTAACTTTCTGCAAAAAGCACCCCATTTGGTAAGGCTTTTCTATTATTCCATTATTGGCAGCTGCATTGGCATGGCAGCCACCGCTGCATAGATATCTAGCCCAACAGCTTTTACATTCTTCCTTGTTATAAATATGGGCTTTTTTAAAACCCTCAACTAGCTCACTGTTAACTACGCCTTGAAATAAATCCCCCAAACGATATTCTTCTTTGCCAACAAATTGATGGCATGGATACAGGTCACCCTCCGGCGTCACTGCAAGATACTGAAAGCCTGCACCGCAACCAGTTAATCTTTTGGGTAAACATGGGCCCCTCTCCAGATCCACATTATAATGAAAGAAATTGAAGGGTTTCCCTGCTGCTTTTCTTTTTAGATATTCTCTGGCCAGTCTGGCATACTCATTTTTTAGCCTTTCCTTATCCTTTTCTTGAAAGGCAAACGCCTCAGCAGAATTGGCTACTACTGGTTCTAAAGAAATTTCAGTATAACCCTCATCGGCTAAAAACAAGACGTCTTCTGCAAAATCCAGGTTGTTCCTTGTAAAGGTTCCCCTAACATAGTAGTTTTCACCCTTGCGAGAATTCACGAGGGATTTTATCTTTGGTGATATTAGATCGTAGCTTCCATCTCCGGAAGGTACTGGCCGCATTTTATCATGAATTGCTTTTCGACCATCTATACTCAATACCACACTAATATTTTCCCTGTTTAAGAACTCTTCCTTTTCCTGATTTAAAAGTAATCCATTTGTAGTTAAGGTAAACCTGAAGGTTTTACCCTTTTGGGAAGCCTTTTGTTTTCCATATTCAACTAGTTTTTTAACTGTATCCCAGTTTAGTAAAGGCTCCCCCCCAAAAAAGTCCACTTCGCATGTGGGCCTATTCCCGGAATTATCAATAAGAAAGTCTAAAGCTCTTTTTCCTACCTCTAAGCTCATGCTGTTTTTTGGACCACCAAAGTTACCTTTGCCTGCAAAGCAATAGGAACAAGCAAGATTACAGTCATGGGAAATATGTAGGCACAAGGATTTAATTACATTTTCCAATTTACTTACAACACTTTCCTGGGATATGGTACTTGCCCCAAAAAGGGTACCCTCCTCAACCAGGGAATAAAGCTCTTGCAAAGCTTCATCAACAACTACATTAGAGTACTTTTCTAACTGTTTCCTAAAAAGCTTTTCATTGGCGCCGCTGTTTTTTAAGGCATCCAAAGTACTCCACATTATCTCATCTAATATATGAACACTTCCACTATTTACGTCAAACAAAATATATAAGTCCTCATAAGCAAAGAAGTGAATCTCTGTCTCCATTTGCCCAAGTGCTGCCTTTTCCAAAAAAAAGTCTATCATTAATAAAAAACCCCCATTTGCTGTCTCTCTAATCACATGTTATTAAGCCAATTATTTAATGTCTTAAGATCTATTGGTCCTTCAACACTTTCAACCAGCTCCCCATTAGGATTTAACAAAAAGTTAGCTGGTATAAATCTAGATGGAAAATATTCTGATGTTTTACCTTCTTTATCAGCCAGCACCAGAAAGGGCAGATCAGCCCATTCTAACAAATTAATTACATCATTAAAGTTTCTTTCATTTCGAGTGATATTAACTGCAACAAGATTAACCCTTTTTGCAAACTCGTCATGGGATTCTTTTAGGTATAACAATTCATCTACACAGGAGGGACACCACGTGGCCCACTTTACCACAAGGGTAGGCCGTGAAGCAAGATCACTTTCTGAAATCATTTCACCATTAATTACCTCCATGGTCATCAAAGCTTCCATAGGTCCTTCAGTTTTTTCAGTGCTTTGCTGATAAAATAAAACACCAGCCACACCTAGCACCAATAACA
The DNA here is from genome assembly GCF_000620305.1 of Desulfitibacter alkalitolerans DSM 16504. Taxonomy (NCBI): domain Bacteria; kingdom Bacillati; phylum Bacillota; class Clostridia; order Neomoorellales; family Desulfitibacteraceae; genus Desulfitibacter; species Desulfitibacter alkalitolerans. The sequence continues at coordinate 204,131 of NZ_KK211103.1, forward strand.
GCAATCCTATGGTTAAATAGTTTTTCTTGCTCAATGAAAACACCTCCGGTTAATTTAATGGGATATAAACAATAAGATAGTGGAACCCATCCCTTTATCTTATTATGAGAGGTAAGCAGACAGTTGGGTAAACTTTCCAGTCATGATTAAGAACCCAAGAATAATGAGAATTGCCCCAGCCATTTTATTAAGGTACCAGCTGAATCTTGCAAGATTATTGGCCGATTTCATTATTTTACCCCAGAATAATGCAGCAGCCACAAAGGGAATGCCAAGTCCCAGTGAATAAAATGTTAGTAGCATTCCTCCATAGACAATTGAGGCTTCTGTACTGGCAATTATAAGAATAGATGCTAGAAAGGGACCTACGCAAGGGGTCCAGGCTACAGAAAAAGCTACCCCCAATAAAAAGCCATTGCTGTACTTGGGAGACTTCATTCCCCCTCTATGGAGAAATGATAGTTCAACCAGACCCAGCATATGCAGCCCAAAAATGACTATAATTGTTCCCCCAATTATATTAATACTTGTTTGATATGCAGTTAAAAACTGTCCAATTGTACTTGCTGACAAGCCCATTAAAACGAAGATAACAGAAAAGCCTGCCACAAAGCTCAATGACTTGTAAAAAGCATTCCAGTTTAAGCTTTTCCCCTGTTCCATGGCTGTTTCCCCTGTCAGAAAAGCCAGAAAGCCAGGAATTAGAGGAATTATACAGGGAGAAAAAAAGGAAAGAAGCCCTGCAGCAAAAGACGTTAAAATCAACAGCATCCCATCACATCCTTTAGGCTACAATGATTTCAAGAATTTATTTTCTTGAATTAATAATAAAATTAAAAGCTCACCGGCAACAGCAGCATCCTCAGTATGCAGGTATTGATTAGCAGTTGAGTCAAAATGCATACTCACATTTGATGGCACCTCTCCATCCCCTTTATAATACTTTATCTCAATGGGGAGCATTGGGAAAAAATCAAAAACTACTGTAAAGTCACCAAAACTCCTTTCAATGAAAAAACCCTTGTAAAATTCAAAAACCCTCTTAAGGTCGTACATGCTGGAGCTGTCAAAGAGACTTACCAGGGGCCTTATAGCTCTTTTTTCAAAGGCAGGATAATAAAGGCTGCCGCCTTCCAACTGCCTGAAGCTTACGGGTTCATTTGCCGGTTTTGTTCCCGTTGCTCTAGCAAGATAATTTATTGCAATGAGTCTCCATTCCAGCAAGGGAATCTCAAGGGTGTTTTTAAAAACCACTTCACCCGCTGGATATTTGACCTCCAGGCATTTGGCTAGACTTGTTAAAGCAATAGTGCTGGTTTTTTCATTATACACTGCTCCGGCTTTTTCACACATACTATCAGGTGTTTTTTTAGAAAAAGAATTAATTGCTGCATTAAAGGCGTCATCATATGATGGAATATTCGTTTTTTGCAGCATATAATTTCTTATATCCATATTTAACACCTCATTTAACATTAACATCTCTTTTTTTTATTCTAATTTATTCTTCAGCCTCCAATAAATCACCTGCAATAATAGTAAAAGGTTATTTTAAAAAGCTTCCTGTAAATATTATACAGAAAGCTTTTCAAAACTTATTATTTCTGATATTTTTAAAATAACCTTGCAATATGGGTTAGTTTTTCTGCTACTGTGGCATTTTCTGTAATAGATGCTGAAATCTCTTCACTGGCGGCAGCCTGGCTATTGCCTATGTCCTCTGCTTTCTGGATGTTTTCTACAATTTGTTCCATGTTGTCCTTTATGCTGTTTAATACTTCAGTTATTTCACTTGTTGACCTGGTAGTGTTATCAGATAGTTTACGTATTTCTTGTGCTACAACAGTAAAACCTCTGCCTGCCTCGCCGGCTCTAGCAGCCTCTATTGCTGCATTAAGTCCCAACATTTTAGTCTGGGAAGCAACATCATCAATGAGCTTCAAGATCTGGTTTGTACGATTAAGGCTTTCTTTAGCTTCTTGTGCTAGAACCAGCAGCTCATTTTGAATGTTATTTAGTTCCTGGGCCGAAGATGCCAGCTCCTGCGAGCTAGCCGAAACCTGCTCAAAGGATGCAGCCAGGTTTTCCACTATTTCCATCATATTGTTCTGAGTAGATAGGTCTATACCTACATTAAATGTTCCAATTACTTCACCACTATTATCGCGTATTGGCATTATAATACCCTTAAATGCAAAGCCATAGGCCTCCTTAGGAACTTCTGCCACAATCTTTTTGCCTGTGTCTATTGCCTTATGTATAACATCAGCTGAAGGAATGGGCTGACCAACCCTGGCTCCCACATCTATTATTTCACCTGGATAATAGGCTATAAATGTTTCCCTGTCAGTAACGCTGGTCATGCAGTCTAATGGAAAAAGCTCCTTTAAATATTTGCTGGTAAAACCAATTGCCGTTAGAATTTCTGTAGGTGTGTTAAAACTCATGTTCATATCATCTCCCTTTTAACTTTAGGAGATTATTCGACATTTTTCGTCAAAAACCTGTCAAAAATTTGTTAAGAAATGGTTAAGATTTGAAGTTTTCCATCCATGGGTAAGGTACATATAACCTGTAATCCCCATGTGAATCAATTATGGCTTCAACCCAATCTCTATAGGTATGAATTTTCCATTAGCTATATCCAAGATGGTTATTGAGCCTGGCTCAACACCAGTCTGCCACAAATCACTTTTGGCCTCACTTTGGGAAAGAATTGCTTTAATTACCCCACCATGGGTAACTATTGCTATGGTTCCTTTATGTTTTGCTATTATTTCTTTTACTGCTTCCATGGCCCTTTCTATAAGCTGATCAAAGGACTCTCCTCCCGGAACATTAATTTTAAAGGTATCATTGTACCAGTTGTTAAATTCTTCAGGATATTTTTCATATACCTGTGTAAAGGTCAGTCCCTCCCACTCCCCAAAGGAAAGCTCCCTGAGCCTAGCATCGCAGGTTGGACTCAGGCCAATACTCCTGCCAACTATTTCAGCCGTTTCTCTTGTTCTGGACAGGTCACTGCAGTATAAAACTTCTATGTTTTCATTATTAGCTAAATATTCCCCTGCTCTCTGGGCCTGGCTTCTTCCCAGGTCAGTCAAGGGTATGTCTGTCTGGCCCTGATATTTTTGTAAAAGGTTCCATTCTGTTTGACCATGCCTTATCAAAATAACTCTCATTAAATATCAACCACTTTCTTTAGGGTCTCTATGAGCCTTGTGTTCTCTTCCCTTTTTCTTACTGCTAATCTAAAATAATATGGGCTAAGGTTAAAAAAGGATGTGCATTTTCTAATCAATATACCATGGGGGCCAAGCCTTTCCTGCAGTTCCTCGCTGGTTAAGGCAAGTCCCTCACCATCAACCAGGATATAGTTAGCCACCCCTGGATAAACCTTCAGCCCCTTGACTAATCTTAATTGATTGGCAAGAAATTCTCTTTCCTCCTTAACAAGGGTTAAGGTTTTCTCCATATATTCCTCATCCTTGATGGAAGCCTCACCGGCCTTTAAAGCAAAGGTGTTGACCCTCCAAGTAGGTAGCAGATATTCCATTTTACGGGCTGTTTCTTCTGCTGCTACTGCATACCCAAGGCGTAATGAAGGTATTGCAAAAAATTTTGTCAATGAGCCCACTACCATCAGATTTTTATAGTCCTCTACCCAATATCTTATTGAATAGGAATCATCACCTAAAAAATCAATGAATGCTTCATCAACAACCACACAGGCATTCTTATCTAATGCAGCCTCAAGTATCTTTTTAATCTCCTCTTTGGCAAAAATAGTGCCTGTAGGGTTGTTTGGATTCCCAATGAAAATTAGATCATCTCTTTTCATTGTATGAATTATTTCTTCAGTTGGTAACATGAATGTATCCTCAGGCTGCAGGCCTATCCGAATAATCTTGGGATTTTCAATACCCTCCCCATATTCGGAAAATGTAGGTGCAAGGAGCATAACCCTGTTATTATAAAACATTCTCCCAGCCAGATATATTAGTTCGGCTCCACCATTGCCTAGGACTATGTTCTGGGTAGGCATCCTAAAAAAATTGCCCAAACAAGCTTTAAAGCTTTCCCCAGTAGGTTCGGGATAATGGCTCAACACACCTATATTATCCTGTATGGCCTTGATTGCTTTTGGAGAAGGCCCCAGGGGATTGATATTTGCACTGTAATCCAGGAATTGTTCTGGTGGAATACCCCACTTTTGAGATGCTGCCCATACGTTGCCGCCGTGGGCAGGCTTGCCTTTTTCTAGTTGCACTTTATTTGATACCTCCAGAAATAATTTTTGAAGTATATATATTAAATTGTGGAAACTTTTTCTTTATATATTCAGCAGCCTCCATTACATGAGGACCTATTTCAGCAAGGAGAATACCTATTACTGTCCCACTATGGGCCACATTTACTCCCATTGCTTTAAACTGTATTGAAAGCTTAATAATGTCCTCAAGGTGGGGTTTGAATAAGGTCTCCTGGTTGGCCATGGCACTTATTGTTGCTCCCCTGCCTATTTTTTCAGGATCCCTCTCGGCAATTCCCTCTCTAACATAGGCCAGTGCCTTGACAATTTCTTGTTCCTTTTTAGCATTTAGGTTCTGCAGATCTTTTTTGCCATTAAACTCCAGGGTGTCAACTTCTCCTCCAGGATCTATAATTACCACATTCAAGGGTGGAGCACTGCCTAATGGTTCTCTCCATAACCCCTTACGATGGTCAAACAAGCAGATTCCTGGATACATTAAGCCATCGCTTGGTTCAATGGCAAGTGCCACATCTGCTATCTCATCTTCATTTATTTTAACATCCAGCAGTCTGCAGGCTGCAGCATAGGCGGCAGCAATATCAGCTGTACTGCTCCCCATTCCCTTGCCAATGGGCAGGTCACTTTCACGGATAAAGCCTATCCTGCCACCTGCAGCTCCTTTTTTCTCATAAGCCATCTGGATAGCTTTAGCTGCCTTGGGAAACAATTTATGCTGCTCAACATGGTCTGTATAAAATACTGAAAGCCTTGACCATAGGTCAACAGGGCAGGTAACTAAAAAATCCCTGCCGTTTATTGAACCCTGGACAAGCTCTCCACATGTCCCCGGAGCTAAAGCTGCTGCACTTTTATATTCCATTAAAACCCCGCCATTCCTATGACAATAGCAATTAAAAATATAGTTTCTGAAGCCTCACACAAGGCTCCATATGTATCCCCAGTTTGTCCTCCCAGTATGCTGCCAATCCCTTTGGCCATGACTGCAGCTGTTAACAGGGTGGCTAGTGTCAGCATCACTCCTGCCAGCCCGGCAGCAATAAATGCAGCAATTAGAGTAAAGGCTGCAGCCGCCAAAAATTTTCCCCTGCCTGCCTTCTCACCAAAACATTTCCCAAGGCCAGGCCCAGAGCGCGCATAGGGAAAGTGCACAATGGAATAAACCATGGCTGCCCTGCCTATGACAGGTGCAAGGAGCAGGGCTAATATTTTATGGTAGACAGGCAGGGATGCCAGCAATGAAAATTTGAGCAGCAATACTGCACCCAGGGCAATAACTCCCATGGCACCAACCCTGCTGTCCTTCATTATTTCAAGCTTGCGTTCCCTGTCCCTGCCGCTGAACAACCCATCTGCCGTATCCATCAAACCATCCATATGCAAGCCGCCGGTTAAGATTATCCATAGGACAACTATAACTCCATCTCCACCAAGACCCAGAGCAAGAATATCACTCACATAAGCCGCTAATGCCAGCAATCCCCCAATTAAGAGCCCCACCAGGGGATAAGCATAAAGTGAATTTGCCATTTCTTTTTCCCCTGCAACTCTATTTCCATATGCCGGTATAATTGTCAAAAAGCTAAGGGCAAGCAAAAAACTGGCCATTAGTATTCTATTCCTCTTCTTGATTCAACGCCTATTTTATAGTAATGCTTGATTTCCTTAACTTCGGATACCAGGTGGGCCATTTCAATTAGTTCAGGGGGAGCATTTCTGCCAGTCAATACCACTTCTATGTCATCTGGAACCTGTCTCAACCAGTCAGCAACCTCACTTACTTTAAGGAGATCCTTTTTAAAACTATTTAGCAGTTCATCGAGAATGAGCAAATCATGTTTTCCTTCATCAGCTGTATCCCTTGCCAGCTGCCAGGCCATTTTCACCTTCTGTATATCCAGATCTGTTACTTCCTTTAAACCAATCCAGCACTCACCACATCCCTGGCACTTCATAAACCCTGTTTTGATAACAGAGGCATGGGGACAAGTCCTGCCAAATTGAAATACTTCAATGCCAAGCTTGTAGGCTGAATTTAATTCACCACTGTATGTACTGCCCTTCATAAACTGGATTATCCTGACCTTAAAGCCATGGCCAACTGCCCTCATTGCCAGCCCAAAGGCTGCTGTAGTTTTACCCTTGCCGTTGCCAGTATATATCTGGATCATTCCTATCACTCCTTGACCTTCTAACTTTTAACCCTTCATAAGCAAATAAATCACTCCAAGGACTACCATTGCCGCAGAAACAGCAAACATGATGTAAAGACTTTGATAAATGTGCCTGAGTTCAAGCTTCCTAATGGGTTTGCCCATCAATGCCCTGTTGGATGCTATACCCCTGTAATAGTTGAGGCCTCCCAACTGTATTTGTAAAGCTCCTGCAACTGCCGCTTCTGATATGCCGCTATTGGGACTAGGGTGTTTTGGGGCATCTTCCCTCATTGCGTTCCAAACCCCCTGAAAACCACCAGGGGTAAAGAAGGAAATTAATAAATAGATTAGACCTGTGATTCTTGCCGGAATATAATTGGCCAGATCATCCAGCCTTGCACCTGCCCAGCCAAGGTCAATATACCTTTCATCCCTGTATCCTATCATAGAATCAAGTGTATTTACAGCTTTATAAGCCATGGCAAGGGGAGGGCCTCCAAGAAAACCATAAAACAAGGGGGCGGTAATGCCATCTACAGTGTTTTCTGATACTGTTTCCACAACACCCCTGACAACATCATGTTCTTCCAGATTAGCTGTATCTCTTCCCACTATCATGGAAAGCTCTCTCCTGGCAGCTGGCAGGTCACCTGCCAGTAAAGGCCTGGCAACTGCCAGGGCATGCTTGTATAAACTGTTTATGGCCAGGGTCTGGCTCATAATAAATATGCTTAATGCTATTCCCAGGTATAAATGGACCTTGAAGGCTATCCAGATGATTCCCAGAAAAAATAAATAAGTTCCAAGGACTATGCTGATAGTTAAAAGGGTTCCTCCTATCTTTAATCCCCTGGGAGAGCTGGCCACCCTGCGAATTATTTTTTCCCCATATGAAATTGCTTTTCCGATATAAACAACTGGATGGGGAAGCCATCTCGGGTCCCCAAGGATTAAATCTAATACAATGGCAGCTAAGATTATTTCCATTTTCCTTTATCCTTCTCAGGGTTTATTCCCATGATTTTATATATCTTCTCCATGTCAACGGAATTCCTCACTATCTCCGCTACCCTATCATAGTTTCTTTCCCTTTGATAAGTATCTAAATCCCTTTCCTGAAGCAAGCTCAGACCCTCTTCTTTGCGGATGGCATTGATAAAGGTTAACATAACATTTAGGTTGTCAAAAAATCCATGCAGATGGGTGCCAAAAACCCTTCCGTCATTTACCACAGCACCATCCATAACCTGGACATCCCTGCCAGAGCGTTCAGTTATCTGAAGCAAACAGCTTTTGTAATCCAGTATGTCTGCCTGACCCATATGAATTTCATAGCCTTTAACTGTCTGGCCCTTCAAGTCCTGCCATAAGCCTTCTGCTGCTGCAATAGTGGCTTCAACCTGGTGGGTGCTTTTTTCAGCCCCGTAGGTTGTAACACACTTAAGAAGGCCCAGGCCCTTCTGGGAGCCTATCCCCGCTTCAGTTCCTTCTGGGTCCAGCAGCTCCAGGCCAAGCATCTGATAGCCGCCACATATGCCAACTATGTATTTTCCCTTGTCAGCCAGGGCGAGAATTTCATCATCATAACCCTGTTCCTTTAGATATACCAGATCTAAAACGGAGTTTTTAGTTCCAGGTATGATAACCACGTCGGCCTCACCTATTGCCTCACCCTTTTTCACAAACCTAACACAAGTATCTGGTAAATCCAAAAAGGGATTAATATCAGTAAAGTTAGAGATTCTAGGCAGCTGGATAACTGCAATCTGGATAGGTGCATCAATACTGCCCCTGGTTTTGTATTCTGATAGGCATACTGAATCCTCTTCATCTATGCCATGATCATGCATGTAGGGTATTACTCCAAAAACCTCCTTGCCGGTCCTTTCCTCTAGAAAGTCAAGACCAGGCTTTAAAAGGTCCAGATCACCTCTGAATTTATTAATGATAAATCCCTTGACCATATCCCTTTCATGGGGCTCTAAAAGCTCAAGGGTCCCAATAAGCGAAGCAAAAACCCCACCCCTGTCTATGTCAGCAATAAGAAGAACCGGAGCATCTGCAAGCTCGGCTGTCTTCATATTGACAATATCCCTGTCCTTTAAGTTGACCTCTGCTGGACTGCCGGCTCCTTCAATGACCAGGATTTCATATTCATCCTTAAGCCTATTTAGACTTTCAAGAACAACACTTACTGCCCTTGGCAGATAATCATTGCGATAATCCTTTGCTGACATGTCACCTATGGGTCTGCCCCTTACAATAATCTGTGCATGCATATCCTGTTTTGGTTTTATTAAAATAGGGTTCATGTCAACAGTAGGCTTTATACCTGCAGCCTCGGCTTGAGCCCCCTGGGCCCTGCCAATCTCTCCGCCATCGGGAGTAACTGCTGAGTTTAACGCCATATTCTGTGCCTTGAAGGGAGCGGTTCTATAGCCATCCTGATAAAATATCCTGCAAAAGGCGGCGCATAATACACTTTTTCCCACATTTGAAGATGTCCCCTGAAACATAATTGCCTTTGAGTCCTGCAAACAAATCTCCCCCTTGCCAGATGTCCAAAATACCAAGTCAAGCTTCTAATTCACCAGGCCTGGTTGATCTATATATTAGTAATTGGTTGAACTATCCGTTAGTAAGTTACTACTTGATTTGTAAAGATATACCGCAAACCACCAGATGTACTTCTTCTGCATATTGTGCCAGCTGCTGGTTAGCCATTCCATTTAAATCTCTAAATACCCTTGCTTCCTTATAAAAAGGCACCACATCCATGCCAACCTCATCTGCAACCATTATAATGGTGCCATTGAAATTTTTGCATGCTTCAATAAAGAGTCTTAGATACCCAGCAAATTTATCCTCATGCTCCTTGTTCCAAATAAAGTCCCGGGGTTGCTCCTCACCCTTTGGGGAAATGGCATACATGAGATTAGTAACCCAGGTTCCTATGCCGTCTATTAGGAAGATCCCATTGTCCCCGTTATTTGCTAATGCATCATGCAGATTATGGGGCTCTTCAATTATACCCCAGCTTTCTGGCCTCCTGTTTTTATGCTTTTCTACCCTTTTTGCAAACTCATGATCCCAGATAGTACCAGTGGCAACATAGGTAACATATCCTGCCTGTTTCTGCTCAAGGTCATGTGCCATCTTTTCCGCAAAGACACTTTTACCGCTGCTGCTGCCACCTACTACCATAACTATTCTAGCCATCTGCCTCGTCCCCTTTGAAATACATGAGAGCATTGACAATACAGGCTGCTATGGGACTGCCGCCTCTAGTTCCCCTTACAGTTATGTAGGGTACCAGATTTTTCTCAATCATAAGTTCCTTTGACTCCATGGCTCCTACAAAGCCAACAGGGGTACCCACAATAAGAGCAGGCATGGCAATACCCTTTTCAATTAAGTCTAACACTTCAAATAAAGCAGTAGGGGCATTTCCTATGGCAATGACAGATCCATTAAGCCTTTTGCCATACAGCCTCATTGCAGCAGCTGATCTGGTTATCCCCCAGTCTCTGGCGGCTTCAATGGTCTCCAGTTCTGCAACTCCACAAAATATTTCACCACCAAACTCATTTAAGGTTCTGGCATTTATTCCTGCCCTGAGCATATTTACATCAGTAAATATATTTGCCCCTCCCCTCAAGGCCTTGATTCCATCCCTTGTGGCATCAGGATGAAATAGTACACTGCTGAGTATAGCTGGATCACCTGTGGTATGGATTATCCTTTTAACTACATCCTTCTCAACAGGTGTAAAGCTGTACCCCACTAGATATTCATCTATAATCTGCATGCTTTTATCTTCAATTTCCCTGGGATTCCATATAATCTCCAATTAATATTCACCTGCCGTTTCGGAATTCAGATATCAGACGTCCGAGGTCAGATTATAGCTTAAACTGGGACACACTCTTAATAAAGTGTCTGGGAATATCCCCGAATTGTACATTTCTTTGCTATTTATGACTCCTGACTCCTGAATTCTATTTTTTTATAATAAACTTGTTGCTTCTTTAATTCTTTCCTGAACTATGCTGATAATTCCAGGATGGGGGCCAAAATGCTTTGCCAGGACAAATTTAATATTGGGATGGGTTGTTTTCTGCAGCAGCAGTCTGCTGGGAATGTCTCTATTAATGTGGTTGCCCGTTACCAGGAACATTGGCATGACAATTATCTTTTCACAGCCCTTTTCAATGAGGGTTTCTGCAGCATCTGCCAAATGGGGATGACCAAAGGATAAAAAAGCAACCTCATAAAGTCCGTCCTTATCAGTTTCCTGTATCATTCTAGCCATTTGACGTATTTCTTCATTTGCCTCTTCTCTTCTACTGCCATGGCCTAATAGAATAACGCCTTCCTTCATAATTCAAAACCTACCTTTCATATCAGAAGTCAGAAGTCGGATGTCGGATGTCGGATGTCAGACATCAGATTTTCTCACTTCATAATTATATTTTTCTTTCAATATACTTCAATAGCTCTTGCGGCGAATTCACCACCACAGGATAATTTAGTTTTGGTCTGCATAATACTATGACCTGTATATTTAAATCTAATGCAGCGGTAAGCTTTTCATGGAAACCCCCAATATCTCCACTCTCTTTGGTAAGGATTACCTGGGCTCCATACTGCTTAAACAGGGCCTTATTTAACTCCTTTGAAAAGGGTCCCTTTAATGCAACAATCTGCTCCGGCTTTAACCCAAGATCTTCGCAGACCCTCAGGGAAGCACTGAGTGGCAGCACCCTTGCAGTTAAATTTGCTCCAGCCCTTTGAACCATGGCTGCAATTTGCGGTAAATTTTTACTGCCAAGGGTACTGAAAACATTTTGCCCTCTCTGGAGATGCTGTTCTATTTCATCAAGGCCTTCCACCTTCTTGATTAATGGATCATCTGCAAGCTCACAGCTGTGCCTTTCGACCCTGATATATTCAATATCCAGCTGGGCAGCCACTTCCATGGCCAGCTTACTAATCTCCCCGGCAAAGGGATGGGTGGCATCAACCAGAAATACTGTTTCCCTTTCCTTGAGGCACCTGATTAACTCTTCTTTATCAAAGGCCCCCTTCTTTAAATAGGTTATACTATTACTGGCCAAGAGCTCATAGCCATAGGTACTGACCACGGAAGCAGATACCTGGAGACCACTCTCTTTTAAAAGCTTAACTGTTTCCCTGGCTTCTGAAGTGCCTGCCAGAACGAAAATCATACCTTGTAACCCCTTGGAGTGACCATTTTGCCATTTTCAACCTTTGTTTGGGAATTACCAACTATTACTGTTGTTAGCATATCTATTTCTTCCTTTAGCATATCCCTGAGGGTTGTAATAACTACACTTTCTAACCCTCTTTTTGCACAGCGAACTATGCCTACAGGTGTTTCAGGGTTCTTATGCCATAAAAGTATTTCTCTTGCTGATTCAATGTGGGTTTGTCTGCCATGACTCTTGGGATTATACAGTACAACTATAAAATCTCCCAGACCTGCAGCTTCCAGTCTGTTCATTATTTTCACCCAGGGGGTAAGCAGGTCACTTAAACTAATGACAGCAAAATCATGCATAAGGGGAGCCCCTAAAGCTGCTGCTGCTGCAGTAGCCGCTGTTACACCAGGCACTACCTCCACATCCACACTATCCCCGGCAAGCTCCAATACTATTCCAGCCATGCCATAGACTCCAGGGTCACCGCTGCTGATAACAGAAACTGTCCTGCCCTGCTGTGCAAGGTCTACAGCCAATTGGGCCCTGTCTATTTCCTTGCGCATTCCAGAGCTGATAACCTCTTTGCCCTCTGTTAAATCCTCAATTAGGTCCAGGTATGTTTTGTAGCCTATTATAACGTCCGATATTTTTAATGCTTCCAGGGCTGCAGGGGCCAAGAGATCTCTATTCCCTGGTCCAAGTCCAACCACCAGGATTTTTCCACAGCCACACTTATTGTTACTGGGCCCACCTTTTGCTTCGGCACAATTGTGCAGCCCTTGTTTGCCACTAGCTTTGCAGCAGGTTCGCATACTCCACCAACTCCTATCTGTTTTTTCACCCAATGAGAAGGCTCAAAGGTTCCTTCCAGGGTTCTAATCTCCTCTTTAGTTACAGTTCTCAAGGGAACCTTCATTTCCTTAGAAAGGAGCTTTAGTGCCTCCTCCTCTCCCTTAAAATCTATGGTAGCCAGGGCTTTAATACACCTTTCATCAAGATAAAAGCGTTTAAAAGTTTCTCTTAATGCACTGGTTACAGTCTCTAAAGCTACCCCCTTGCGGCAGCCTATACCAACCACCAGAATACGCGGTAAAATCTGCAGTATCTTGCCTGCTGCCCCCTGAACATGGGGACTGATTAATACCACAGGCTCATTAAATTCCGGCCATTCCTGCCAGATAAAGCCATCCTTAATAGACGAAACAATGGGAAAGGGACTGGATAAATATACCTTCTTTCCCTCTACCAGCAGCCTATTAAAAACCTTTACCTTTTCCCTGGGTACCACCAGTCCATCTAGTTCTGCAGCAAGCACATCCACCGCCGGCTTTTCCCTTACATCAGTTGCAGTAGTTATTACTGCCTGACCCTTTAGCTTATCTGCCACTTTTCTTGCCAGGTCATTGGCTCCCCCTACATGACCTGATAACAGGCTTATGGCAAAGGCCCCCTTTTCATCCACCACCACTACTGCAGGATCGCAATACTTGGACTGAACCAATGGAGCCAGGCTCCTAACTACTATTCCTGTGGCCATGATGCATATTATCTGGGTGTATCTGGAAAAAACCTCAGCAAAGGTATGCTGCCAACCCTCAAAATACTCGATCTGTACTGGCCTGTCCTGGACTATGGTTTTTTCAAGCCTTTTTGGAATGTATACTACCCTAGCCCCGTCAAGAAGCTTCCCCAGCCTCACGGCAAGCTCTGCACCCTTTTCAGTCAAGCATATTACTGCTGTGAGGTTATTTTCCTTCTCTGTACTCATGGGTAAATTCCCTATCATATAATTTGGATTTTCCTGTATCCTTTAAAAAGTTCCCCACCAGAATTAGCGCTGTTTTGGTAATTCCTGCATCCCTGGTCAGCTGGGCCAGGTTTGCCAGGGTACCCTTTAAAACCCTTTCCTCGGGCCAGGATGCCTTTTCCACTACTGCAGCAGGTGTATCTGGCGAATAACCCTCCAGAAGCTGCTCAACAACCCTTTCAATCATGCCCACAGACAGAAAGATTGCCATGGATGAACCGTGGGCTGCCAGACTGGCAAGATTTTCTCTTGCAGGTACGGGGGTTCTTCCCTCCATACGGGTGATAATTACTGTTTGGGTTCCGTCAGGAACTGTGTATTCCTTCTGAACACTTGCTGCTGCTGCCAGAAACGAGCTAACCCCTGGAATTACTTTAAAGGGAACATTCTTCTGCTTGAGCAGCTCCATCTGTTCTCCTATGGCACCATAAAGACTTGGATCACCAGTATGGAGTCTGACCACCTTTTCACCTTTGTTGTATGCCTCAACCATTGTCTCAACTATTTCTTCCAGGTCCAAATGGGCACTGTTGACCAGCCTTGCTCCTGCTTTCGTATAATCGAGAACTTTTTCATTTACAAGGGATCCTGCCCATACAACAAGATCTGCCTCTTGAAGCAGCTTGTAGCCCTTTAGAGTGATTAGTTCAGGATCCCCTGAACCTGCCCCTACAAAGAAAATCACTTTGCATCATCTCCTAGCTTTTTTTTAATTATCATTGTGGAGAGATAGTCAAACTTTTTATTGCGAAGTTCCTTTAATTCATTGGTGTAAAACCCATCTGGAAATCCACAGCGACTGGCATAAAAAGCCTTGTCAAGTATGCCCTTCTCCTCTAATATATCAATGACCTTATCTGCCTGATTGCCTGCCTTTAAGAGCACAATGTTGTCAAACTCGGTTATGATTTTTTCCAGGCTTTGTTTATCATTTAATGCCGGAACTATAATCAGGCTTTCTTCGCCTTCAGCCAGGGGCTGACCAATCCAGGCAGATATTGAATTAATTGAGCTGATTCCAGGAATTATTTCTACTTCAGCTTCTGGAGCAAGCTTTTTCACATATTTTAAAAGGTATGTAAAGGTACTATAAATAGTTGGATCACCAAGGGTTATGAAAGCTGTGTCCTTACCCTGGTTCAAGACCTCCACCACCTGTTCAGCAGCCTGCTGCCAGTGCCTTTTCAAATCCTCCTGGTCAGTAATCATTGGCAGTATAAGCTCAACAGTCTCACAGTCCTTGTTGACAAGCTCTGAAGCTATTGATAAAGCCAGACTTCTCTTTTCTCTTTTAGATTTTGGTATTAAAAGTACGTCTATTTCACCCAGAACCCTCTTGGCCTTTAATGTTAACAGCTCAGGGTCTCCAGGCCCTACTCCTATACCATAAAATTTTCCTAATGACAAGTTACTACCCCCTTTTCCCAGCAGCAATTATGGTAACAGGATTTCTTGCCTGCCAGAGTGCTGCCCTGCCCCTCTGGCTAACCACAGCAATATTAACCTGTACTGCCTCTAATGTATAATTTTTCTCTTTTAGTATATTAAATGCCTCTGGGCCTGTTTCCAGAGTCACTGAGTTAACTACCAGCCAGCCCCCAGGCTTTAGCTTATTGTCACATGTTTCTAAAATATCTCCCAGATTCCCCCCACTGCCCCCTATAAATATTCTGTCTGCTTCTGGCAGGTCTGCCATTGCTTGCGGGGCTGTCCCTTCAATAATATTTATATCCACACCAAATTTTTTGCTGTTTTCCTGAATTAAGCCAATACCCCGGGGATTTTTTTCAATGGCATATACCCTGCCATTAGCTGCCAGAATTTTACATTCCACAGCTACAGAACCACTGCCTGCACCTACATCATATACTACAGCCCCTGGAAAAAGCCGGAGCTTTGACAGTGATAGAACCCGTATTTCATTTTTAGTCATTGGAACACCCTCATCCCGAATAAACTCCTCGTCAGGGATTCCAGGCGTTATATACACCCATTTACTCATTTAAAATCACCATCACACTATTACTATAGTCTTCCTCATCCTTAGACAAGGCCTTTAAAGTTGTATATACCAGCCTTTCCCATGGATATGATAGGTCCTTACCTACAATAACCTGCATATCTGCTGCCCCCTTTGCAAGGAGATATTCAGCTATCCTCTGTGGTGTCCAGGGGCTGCCAGTAAGAAGTGCAGTTATCTGAGCCTGCTCAACGGCTTCTACTACCAAATCCACTGAGCGGCCATGCATGCTTAATATCTGAGCCTCATTCCAGGGTTTCTTGATTCTGGCAAACATGAGCTGGATGGAGCTGATTCCAGGCACAAACTCCAGATCATTGGCTGGGATGTGCTTTGCCAGGTAGTTTGCCAGGCTGTAAATCCCTGTATCTCCAGAAACCAGCACCACAATCCTTTTGGTGTGTCTGTGCTCATTAATATATTCAATGGCTTTTTTAAGTTCCTTGTCCACAGAAAACTGCTCCTGACCTTTAGATGCAAAGGTATCAAGAAGGCGCTGTCCTCCAACAAGTGCTTCCGCCTGTTTTATTGTTTCCAGGCCTATGGGTGTAAGATAGCTTTCGTGCCCAGGACCTGTTCCTACGACTTTAACTAAACCTGCCAACCTAGCTCCCTCCCTAATGTTACAGCTTCCTCATCATAACCTATTATCTCCCCGTCCAGGGAATACATTACAGTACCAATTTTAAGCTCTTCTCCAAGAAGTTCCAGGGAACGTTTGCTTGCCCACCTGGCAATAGTATTATAGACTTCATGGAGACCATGGCTTTTTATAAGCTCTATTGAAGCATCAATAGTATTTAGCTCCATTATTTCTTTAATTAAAGCAGGAGAAGCACCCATCATGGCCGCGTGTGCTGCCAGGATTTCTCTTCGGCCATCTGCTATTTTGCTGTGGGTGTGAAAAATGCCCCCTGCCACCTTGATAATCTTGCCAATGTGGCCAAAGAGGAGTATTCCCTTGATACCTCTTTTAGCACTTTCCTTAAGCATTGTCCCTATAAAATTACTTGTCTGAACAACAGCCTCCCTGGGCATTCCCAATTCAACGGCCTTTTTTTCACCCATTCCACCAGGTGTCAGAACTATCAGGCTATGTCCCAGGGCTGCTGCCTGGTCAATCTGTGGTATCAAGGAGTCCACATATGCCTCCTCAGACATGGGACGGACAATCCCAGTGGTGCCTAGTATTGATATGCCGCCAACAATACCAAGTCTGGGGTTTAATGTCTTTTTTGCAAGCCTTTCCCCCTCTGGAATTGCTATTGTAACCTTTACTCCTTTACCCCTGGGAAGAAGCTTTTTAACCTCATGTATAATCATCCTCCTGGGCACAGGATTTATTGCTGGCTCCCCCACTGGTACTGAAAGCCCAGGCTTGGTTACCCTGCCAACACCCTTTCCTCCAAGGAGAATTATTTCATTATTATGCTCCAGTATCTCTAAAGAATTTGCCTCCAGGATTTCTACAGACGCACAGATACTTGTACCATTGGTAATGTCAGGGTCATCTCCCGCATCCTTTATAACCTCTGCTGTTACTATATCTCCCTTAACAGTTATGCTCTTTATGGGAATGCTGACAGTACCTCCCTGGGGCAAATCAACTGCAACAACATGAATTGGAAAGATTATTGGAGTTAAATTGTGTATTTTTTGTTTTCTTAGCTCTAATAATTGCTTCAAGGCTGCCTGGGCAGCAGCTGCAGCACAGGTTCCAGTAGTGTATCCAGAGCGCAGCTTTTTCCCATCCTTGTTGTTATCTATGACCACCAGCTACACTTCCATCCCTTGGTATTTTAACTTAATAGTTTATCTTCTTTGCTTTAACTCCCGGCATGCATCCAGGAAATTCAGGGCTGCCTTTGGATTTGATCGCAAATGTATATGGACGTAAGATGCAAAAAGGTTTCTTCTGGCATATCCATCTCTTCTATAATCAGCACCCTTGCCCCCAACAAGAGAAAAAGCGCTGTCTTCTTCTGGTATTCCTGACATGACAGAGTAATGGAATTCATGGCCCTTTACTTCATCACCCAAATCTCCAATAATGGATTTTTTCAGGGCTGATGCCTTGACATATCCCAGGGCAGCCAGTTTATTTGTCATTTTCACTTCAACAGGTACAAGCCCTACACCAGGCCAGCTGTTACCTTGAAAATCCACAACCTTTTCAGTAAGATACATGAAGCCACCACATTCTGCAAATATGGGCAGCCCCTTGTCATGGGCATTATGTAAAGAGGTAATCATGGATTGATTCTCAGAGAGTTCTTTAATGAACATCTCTGGAAAACCGCCGCCTATATATAACCCATCCACATCTGGTACAGAGGAGTCTTTAAGGGGACTAAAATATACAAGTCTGGCCCCTAGCTCCTGGAGATAATCAAGGCTATCCTGATAATAGAAGGTAAAAGCCTGGTCCCTTGCCACTCCAATGAAGGTGTTTTTATATTGATTGCGAGGCGTGCTCGAACTATTATACTCTTTAAATTCTACAGGCTCAGAGGCCCTGGCTGCTGCAAGGAGTGCATCCACATCAACCTCGGCTTCAGCTAAGTCTGCCATTAAGCTGATGGCTGAACTTAATTCATTGTTTTCCTCAGCTGGAAGCAGTCCCAGATGTCTCTCCGGCATGGTTATATGCTTATTCTTTGCCAGGCAGCCCAACACTTTTACTCCTAATTCATCCTCCAGGGCCCCAGCTAATATTGTTTTATAGTAGTCACTGCCTGCATTATTTAATATAACTCCCTTGAGGTCCAATCCAGAAACATACTCCTTGTAGCCTTTAACTAATGCTGCACAACTTCTGGCCATTCCCTTAACATTAACCACCAGGATTACAGGTGCTTTTAAGATCATGGCTATATGAGCACTACTGCCCTTTAGCCTTTCTCCCCTGGCACCGTCAAATAGCCCCATCACTCCTTCTATTATAGAAATATCAGCATTTTGGGCATTTCTAGCAAAGACTGTTTTAACAACCTCCTCACTGCCCATCCAGCTGTCTAAATTATGGCTTTTGACACCAGCTGCATGGTAATGCAGCCCAGGATCTATATAATCGGGACCAACCTTGAATGGCTGTACCTTGATGCCCCTTCTTTTTAAAGCAGCCAACAATCCCAGGGTAAGGGTCGTCTTGCCAACTCCACTTTGTACACCTGCAATCAATATACGGGGGAAGCTCATGTTTTCTACCTCCAGGGGACACACCTCTTCAGAAGTCAGAAGTCAGAATAACACTTCCAAAACCTTGCTTTGGTGTGCATCATTTGTCTAGCCTCTTGTCAAGGAATGTCCCCAAATTTAAAAAAACTTCTACCCCAAGGGTAGAAGCAATATTCTTAGAAATTGCCACATTTGACCACTTTCCTCGAGGGTCTTTCATGTAACTTCAAAAACAGGCAGGTTTCCTGACTTCCAGATAATCCTCCCCGTATCCCTTCCCGAAGACTCAGTGGTTATGATACGGATTGTAGCTGGTTACAGTGGCGGGACCGTACCGGAATTGCACCGGGTTTCCCTTTTAACCCTAACGGGCACCTATTCTTAAAATATATTCAGATTATACCTATTATAACGTAAACATGGTCAAATAGACAAGGTAACTTTTGTACTAATGTGATTTTTATTCTATTTAATGATTTCACTGCAAAAAAAGTATTGCCGGAAAACAGTAACCTTTCAATGACATTCTTTTTTAAATAATTTGGGTCCTTCAACCAAGCTTTAAAGCAACACCTTAATCTAAAAAAACAATTGAATTATATCGAGACAATAGATACAATAAAATGGAATAAAAAGAGATAATTCTTTTATGGAGGTTATTATGCAGTTTCATCAGTTAATGGCTTTTGTTAAGGTTGCTGAACATCAGAGTTTTTCTAAAGCAGCAGACAGTTTATTCTTAAGTCAATCAACAGTTAGCACACATATTAATAGCCTTGAGAAATACTTTGGTCAAAAGCTTTTTGATAGACTTAGCAAAAGAGTTACTCTCACACCCTTTGGACAAAGATTATATTACTGGTCAAAGGAGATACTAAACATTAAGGAAAAGGCCATGTGGGATCTGAAGGACTGGACCGGCAAAACCGTAGGCACAATAAATATTGCCGCTAGTACTGTGCCTAATCAATACATGGTTCCAGCTTTAATTGCAAATTTCATTAAAAGGTTTCCAGGAACAAATTTTACCGTTACCCAAAAGGATTCTCTGGGAGTAGCAGATATTTTGGTTAATGGCGAAGCAGACATTGGAATGCTGGGTGAGGTTTTTTATGCTGATAAACTGGAATTCATTCCTATTCACGAGGAAAAGATGGTTCTTATTACACCTGCAAATATCAAACTTGATACTCCCGTATCCATAACCAGCTTGTTAGATAACAACTTCATCTTTAGAAAACCAGGTTCAGGAACCCAGGCATTTATAGAAAAGGTACTGCATTCTTCGGGGCTGGAATTGTCTCTTTTAAAGGTCATTGGATATTTTGATAATGTCCAGTCCATCAAGCAGGGTGTTAAGGAAGGCATGGGATTTTCCATTATTTCAGAAATTGCTGCAAGAGATTATGCAAAAAGCAAGCTAATTAACACCTATGAAATCCTGGAAATGCCTGCTACACGCAATTTTTATATAGCCTATAATAAAACTAAAACCCTATCCCCCATTAATCTGGAATTTATTAAATTTTGCAAACCAGGCTATCAGGAGGCACATAAGATATGAGACAGGTATATTTTGATAATGCAGCAACAAGCCATCCCAAACCACCCACAGTAGTTCAGGCAATAAATGAATATTTTAATACTATAGGTGTAAGTCCCGGCAGGGGAGGATATAGATTAGGTCTGGAAGCCGGCAGAAAGCTCCTAGCAGCTAGAGAGGTTATAGCTGATTTTTTTAATTGCCCTGACCCGGCTAAGGTTGTGTTTACAATGAACATAACCTATGCCATTAATTTTGTGTTAAGAGGGGTTTTAAAAAAGGGGGACCATGTTGTCACATCAAGCATAGAACATAACTCAGTTGCCCGTCCCTTGGAAGCTCTCAAAAAATCTGGAATAATTGATTATACCACCGTCAAAGCAGATGGAGACGGCTTTATTAATCCAGATAAAATCAGGAAGGCACTTAAAACTAATACAAAGCTTATTGTCCTAAATCATGCCTCAAATGTTTTTGGCAGCCTGCAGCCTGCAGAAGAGATAGGCGGGATTGCAGGTGACCACGGTCTTTTATATTTGCTGGATACAGCTCAAACTGCCGGCAGCATACCAATTGACATGAAAAGGTTAAATCTAAGCTTTCTGGCCTTTACGGGGCATAAGGGGCTATTTGGACCTCCAGGCGTTGGAGGACTTTGCATTGACATGGACGATGAAACAGTTCTGGAGCCTTTTATTCTGGGAGGTACGGGAAGTAAATCTCATCTATTGGAGCAGCCTGAGGCATTTCCCGATAGATTGGAAAGCGGTACGCCCAATACTCCTGGAATAATGGGCCTGACTGCAGGTTTTGAGTTTATAAAGAGAACCGGCCTGGAGAAAATCAGGCAGCATGAAATGGACCTATTAAAGCACTTCATAGCTGGGTGTAATGACCTGTCTGAAATAGAAATCTACGGCGCCAGGGATTTGTCACGGCAAACCCCTTGTGTATCCTTAAATATCAAGAATATGGATGGCGGCCAGCTCAGCTTTATCCTCGATCAAGTTTATGGAATAATGACCCGCTCAGGCTTACACTGTGCACCATGGGCACATGAAACCATGGGAACCTTTCCAGGAGGGACAGTTCGCTTTAGCTTTGGTTGGTTTAACACCCATGAAGAAATCAATTATACACTCACAGCTTTAAAAGAGATAATTAATGATTAAGCCCTGCCAAATGCAGGGCTATACTTTACATTATTCTTCAGTTTTTGAGTCTAACCTCATTAATTGCTCTTTTAATACTTTCAAATCAATATCTATAATATCCCATATTAGATTTAGGTTTACTCCCTCATAGTCATGAACAATACGGTTTCTTAAACCTTTAATTTTAAACCAAGGAACTTCAGGATGGTTTGATATAAATTCCTTGTCTAATTTATTAACCAGTTCGCCAATCTGGCTTAAATTAAATACACATGCTTCAACCATCATGCTATTGTTTCTAAATTCAGTATAATTTACATTATTTGTATATTTTAGTATAGAATTAATATATTTAATTATTTTTAATAATATTTTTTGATTTTTCATATAAAACTACTCCTTTGTTTTCAATTTCTTGAATAATTAAAGAGCCAGGTTCTATATGCATTTTATCAATTAAATCTATCTCTACCCCTAGGGCATCTGCAAGTCTTTCAATTAATCCCACAAAATCTAGACCTCTTAATTTACCATTAGTATCAATAAATAAATCAATATCACTAGATTTAGCAGCATCCCCTTTGGCATAAGAGCCAAATAGTATTACCTTATCAACCGGATATTCTTTAAAAATCGGTATGGTTTTTCTTTTTAATTCTTTTATTAAAATTGTATCGGAAGCCATTTTTCTCAACCTCCTAATAAGTTCCTTATTCATAGAAAATATACCTTAGCTATTTTTTTAAGTCTTAGAAAAGTCATAGATAGCACTGATATCTTTATTTGGTAATAAGAGTTCTTTATTATTAATTGAATACATCGCCAATCAACTTATCTGCTTATCTGCTTATCTCCTAATGTATTATACCACATATCATATTTTAATTATATTATATATTACGGATCTAATGAATATACGTTTAAGCCCTGCCAAGTGCAGGGTTTCGCCTTTGTTTATAATATTTTACTAAGGATTTTCCATCATATAGAAATCAGTGGTTTATAAAATACAGCATCAAGAAAGAAAATCTAATTACTTTATTTAATTTTTCTTCAGCATCTTGAACGTTCTGTGATGAAGTCAGAGATATTGACCTAAGAACTGCCTTAAAAAATATCATGGTATTTGTATTTGCCGTTCTAAATAGAGTTTCCAATATGGAAAGAACTTCGTTGTTTTGTCAACTACAGCAATGGATTGGCGATTTGCCCAGTCATATCAAAGCTTTATTCGCAAATTTGAGCTGCGAAAGTTGAGTTAATCATTAGTACAGTAAAGAAATCATTTTAAAATGGCTTTTTATAAAAAGATGTAATAATTATATAACCTAAGGTTATTCTAAAAAACACCATCAGCCCATCAGGTGATAAATATACAAGTAATGGCAATGTTGGCATAAAGGGCAAATAAGCTATTAAAGTAGTTGATAATATTAATGAGGGTATTCCAAGTATGATCATTTTTAAGAAGTTAAAACTCCATTGACCTTTTTTAAGATATTCGGTATAAAAGTTATATACTCCCAGAGATACACCTAATAACAAATGGAAAAAATATATTAAAAATAGATGTAAAATGTTTAGTCTGTTTATTAACTTAATATCTAAAAGAAAATTTGAATATATAAGAGAATAAAACCCTGTTATTGATAGCACTATTAAAACCCAATAAATATAAATTGACTTTGATTTCATATTTCTCCTCCAATAATCTACAGGACTTATGCAGTTGATGGAAATAACACCAAAGCATAATCCAAAAATATTTTCAAAATGCAACCAGATAATTCCAAAAACACTTGACAATTGCAAAATGTCCCCATAATCGAAATGGATGGTATTATTTAAACGTTGGAAAATTGAAGTTTTTTATCGTACAGCTAAGCAGAACCTAGGATTAACTTCATGTTATGCTCAATCGGAACCAGCTCACTTCGCACATGTGGAACTATTGTTTACGGCGCAAACTCTTCTTTGTGTTGCTACTTGGGAATGCAATAGGGAAATAGAACTTGCAATTTTATGAAAAATAGAGATGCAATACTATGGTATACTTTATTTTATCATTCACAGTATAGTTTTAACTTGCTAGTATTTAACATAAACTATTTCCATAACTTCTTCTAAAGAATAAGTTTTTTCAGTATCTTCAGTGTAAAAAAAATATAACTTGTCTCCATCACCAGGGAAAAATGAGTATATCTCTATTTTTGTAAATTTAAGACTAGAGGAATATAGACTATTTAAGATTTTATAAACATCCAATGAAAACTTATCTAAGTCTGAATAGCTATTTTTTATTTCTACATTAAGTTCTATAGGAATATCTGTTTCAATTTCATTTGACATATTTAGTGTTAACGACTCTTAAATAATAGGCGTAATCTGCAAACTATCTGTAGATATATCAATGGAAGACGTTACGAGAGCTTCCAATTTTAATTTTAGCTCGTCTTCAATGCGAGTTATCACTCTATATTGATAATCATCTTCAACTTTAAAGGTATATACACAGCTGGATCATATAATATAATATTTGACGTTGATGGGGTAGTTAATCCAAATGGAATTCTAACAGTTAATATAAGCCCCTGTGAAAATTTAGAATTAGCTTACAGTGACTTTGACCCACCTCCAATAAATGGAGGACAGTTTGAACTTCAACCTATAGTTGGAATAGTAGATGAATTCTTTAATTTGCGGTTCAATGGAACTTTATTTTAAAGAAATAATTCTTGAACACATTTGTATCAGCTCCTTATCATGTGTTACTAATAGTATTGTTTTTGCTTTTTTCTTATTAATCTCAACAAACATATTAAATATATTTTCTCTATTTTTAATATCTAAATTTCCTGTAGGCTCATCTGCTATTATTAATGGTGGATCATTGGCAAGTGCCCTAGCGAGTGCAACTCGTTGTTGTTCTCCAACAGATAGCTCAGCAGGAAAATGAAAACATCTATGACTACACCCAAATGACTCTAATAATAATTTGGCTTTCTTCTGAGCCTCTTTTGATTTCAGTCCGTTTATGTATAAAGGTAGGGCTACATTTTCCAGAGCATTAAGTCTAGGGAATAAATAAAAATTTTGAAATACAAAACCTATTAAATTAAGCCTTAATTCAGACAGCTCCGATTGTTTCAAAGTATTTATATCTTTGTTAAAAAGCCTAACCTTACCACTATCGGGTTTTAATAACCCGGTCATTAAATTGAGTAGTGTTGTTTTGCCACTGCCTGATGGACCCGTTATGCCTAAAAGTTCATATTCTTTTACATGTAAGCTAAAATCCTCTAGCACATCTACCCTTCTCTCACGGTTTTTAAAACTCACATATACATTTTCTATTGAAATAATGGATAGGTAATATAATCTTTGTAGGCTCTTGCTCATAAGCGTGGGTAATATTGCAATTTCTGTGTATTTTAGCCTGGCAAAACCATGTACGCATTGAGCAAGAAAATGCCTGCTCTGCCCGAACTTCTTCGGTGGATTGCTTTGATCCTGCTGTTGACTCCTTCCATGGGGCCATTGCTTATCTCGCCATAAATTAAGCTGTTTTTTACAGCTTCATAATCATCGGACAGTCCCTTCACATATTGCGCCAAAGCGTCGACATCGCTTTCACTGTATGTATGAATCAGCATATCAAGCGCACCGACATCACGGGAGTCGAATACGTTATACACGTCTTTAAGGAATTGGATGAGAATCAGGATTATCGGGTACATCTCTATTGCTTTATGGAAGAGTTGGTTTTTTTTTAGGTTTTTCCTTTTCCTCAGGTATTTCCTTTTCAGGCCCCAAAATCAGTTCGGTCACTTTTGCGCTGAAAGGCGAGTTATTAGCCTTAGGGGTTTTCTTTGTTGCTTCAGATTTTGTGTCCTGCTCGCTGTTCTCTGCATTTCCTGGTCGACTATTTGATGCTTCTTTCAAAATCGCTGAATATATTTTGTCTCTGGGATAGCTTTCCAGTGTCATTTCAGGAGGCATCTCGGTCAGGTTGCGATTGAGTTGATCCGGAACTTCCTTGCGCAGTTTCAAAATATATTGATAAATGGCATTACTGCTGCCGGTATAGCCCATCTCCTGAATAACCGGGTATATCGTTCTGTGATTTCCGCCTGACTTCACCATGGCCATAACCGTTTCTCTATACGGTTCGACGATGGATTCACTTGCCGGTCGCACATTCGGACCTCCCACTGTCTTTGGTGTATGACTACCCAGTCTTTCTTCGCGGTTTTCTATGGCATCGTTCTGAGCATCAATATTTTTTTTGATCCTGTCTTCAACATAGCGAAGTGTGCTGGCGGCACTCCTGCGGAGAGCCTGTACGTCCTTATACGGCACATCCATTTCCTTTGCTATGTCGGCTGTTTTCAGGCCTTTGTCCGCCAGTTCCAATAGTTTTAAGGTGTTTCTGTATTTTCTGGCCTTGGCAGGTGTCAGCCCCGCAAGCTTTATATATTCCTCAGCCCTCTCATCCGGAACGTAAAAATATGACGTGGAATTGACGGAATCCTCCGGTGTTGTCTGTACCCAACCATCCCCGTCACGTACGAATATTGTCGCCGGAATAGATGCCATCAGCGCGTTTTGAATCGCTTCCTGTGCATTCTTAATCAGGTGAAACCGATCCGCGATTTGTATCTTCCCACACTCAGCACCTGCTGAAGAATATGAAGTTGCCCTGTCTCTGCTAAAAAACTGTGCTGAGGGAAACATCTCCAATGCACGCCTGGTCATTTCTTTTGTCGTGCCTTTTATGATGATTAAAACCTTATGCGTCTCTTCGTCCAGCAGTACGGTACAACCCGACTTTTTGTCTCCCTTGCGCAGGTTAATGTCGTCTACTGCCAACACTTTCACATCATCCCGCGTTATGTTGTCTTCAATTTTTGCCGCGGCTTCGGATTTTAAATATCTCCCAAGTGTATCATTACTTATCACAGCGCCTTCCATCCTTAGCTCGTATTCCGCATGGTTGCATCCACATCCAAGTGAACGTTCTATACAGTATTTTTTGAAACGAACCGTTTTCCTTGCTTTCTCTTCGGAAAAATGACTGAATCGCTCAATGAATTCCTCGTATTTACACTCTGAATTCTCGCAGAAGTATCTGTTGAAGCGTATGACGTGATACACAGCCTTGTTGTTGTATGGTATATCTTGTATTAGCTTGGTGTAGTAGTCGCTGCTCGGCCTTGTGCTCAGCGCTCCGCAAAATGGGCATAGTGCTTCCACAGAATCCGATTCCCAGAAGTACTGTATTTCTTTCTTGTCCTGCTCAATGTTCTGCAGTATCAGACTGCTTGGCACTATTCCATCGAAATCAAAAAACTTTCTTGCTTCCATTTCAACCAGATAGACCGAGTGTGATTCCTCTTTGCTGAAACCGCCCTTTATTAACTGATTTATGAGGACGTCTTTCCAACTCAATTTACCTGACATAATCATCTCTCCCGCTCACAAAATTTAATTATATCATAACATAGAGCAGGGTCAATGTCCAGCTTTTTCCCACGATTATGAGCAAGAGCCTCTTTGTATTCTTTTAAATACGCAATTAATCCAGGCTTTTCTAAAGCAACTAATCGGCCATTGTTTGCATTTTCTAACAATCCAAAATATGGTCTTAGTAAACCATATACTTGAAACTCTAAGTCGAGTCTAACTGGCATACCATTTTCTTCCTCCTTTATATATAAGACCCAAATTGTATCGTTTAAACTAATTTTTAATCTTTTAGCTGTATTATAATCTATCCAGGCTTTTGGAAGTTGATTTGCCTTGTTATTAGTGTATAATATATTTCCTTTCCCCATAACTGATGGAATTTCTCTCTCATTTGATAATATAACATTTGCGTATGATGAATTTGGCAGAAAAACAGGATCTTTTGCATTGGGTTTAGCAACTAGTATATTTCCCATCATTTGAGCATAGCCGTTGAATTCAATATTTTTTAGATCTTCTTCCTTTAAAAGGCCAACATATTCTGAATCTTTCAATTGATTTACACTCCATGATAAAGAGCCTATTATATTATAAAATGAGAATGAAAACATAGCACTAGCAAAGCTAAGTATAATGAATAAGTAGAAAATCCTCTTTACAACCGTTTGGTAATCATTAAAAAATATTTTCCATATATACATAGATCAATAACACCTTTCCTATATAAATATTTAGTGTTAGAATTCCCATCTAAAATCGTATAGTTCTTGTATTCTATAGCAGTTACTAAATGTATAAAATAAAATAGTTCCTAAAGTTACAACACCGGTAATAATTAGTGTAATGACCAATAAGTATAGTTTCAATAATGAGGGCATGGGCAAAGAGGTAATGCTTTTCAGTATAAAAGGGTAGGTTATATATATTGTAGTGAAATAAGCTAACAAACTGCTTATAGTTAATAAAGAAATAATATAGAATACTCTCCCAAAAAAAAGAATTCTTTTATTAAGACCAATTATTTCTAAAACAAACTGAT
This sequence comes from Desulfitibacter alkalitolerans DSM 16504, assembly GCF_000620305.1. Taxonomy (NCBI): domain Bacteria; kingdom Bacillati; phylum Bacillota; class Clostridia; order Neomoorellales; family Desulfitibacteraceae; genus Desulfitibacter; species Desulfitibacter alkalitolerans. The sequence continues at coordinate 231,988 of NZ_KK211103.1, forward strand.
AAGGTGCAAAGTCCATTTTAAAGGCCACAGCTTCACGATAGCTAATGAACAGTAGTATTAAAATAGTAATGAAGATAAACAATATCAAATTTTTAAAATCTAGAAAACCGTATTGGTTTAAAATATTTTCAATAATTTCAATGCGGTTCAAAATCATAAAGCTATATTCTGGAATTTGTTTTGCAACAATATCTCTAAGTTCTTTTGCTGAAAGTTCTGTTTTTACCCATGAAATAGTGTAAGAAGAAACATCAGCCATGAGAGGATAAGAATCAAGTATGCCTAAAGGTTTATATTCATTCTCCAATAAAGATTTTCTGTAAATACTTGTTATTTTGTTATAATTATGAGTGATAAAACAATCATGTTGGCACACCTCCCCAGCCTAATCTCTCCTTTACTTCAGGCTGGGGAAGGTTTAAAATAAAGCTAAACCTGACCTTTGCCTTTGGTAAAGGAGGGTCCACTCCCGGACAAATTGGAACTTACCAGGTTGGCGCAATTTGTCTGGGAGTACTTTTAGAATATATTACCATTAACCTACCATATTTTCTTCTCCTTGTATACCTGGTAATTTCTACAGGTCCTAGATTAAAAAACTGACCTAAAAACCTCTTTTTGGGATTTGGGTCAGTTCATTAGAGTTTTATTTCAATCTATAGGAATAGTTGCAGTAAGAATAACTCCTTTGCCCGGCTGTGCCTTTATTTTCAAGTCACCACCAATTCTAGCAATTCTTTCTTTCATTCCTACTATCCCCAGGCGTTCTCCTTGCAGTGCCCATTGACTAATCAGTTCATTATCAAATCCCTTTCCATAATCTTGTATTAGTATGATCAAACAGTTTTCTTTTATAGATATTTCAACTTTTGCTATTTTACTTTTGGAATGCCTTATGACATTATTTAATCCCTCTTGAATAAACCTGTAGGCTGTGATTTCTAACTCTTCACTAAATCGTTGTTCTCTAGAAATAAATTTTATACTAAGAGAAATTTCGATAAGATTCCTTTCCATTAGTTCCTGGCATAATACTTCCACTGCCGGAACAAGTCCAAGGTCTGATAAGGTAGCTGGACGTAATTCTGAACATAAGTAGCGGAGCTGGTAATTAAGCTCATCAGCCAACTCTTTTAACTCTTCACAAACACCATTTTTTTCACCCTCACACTTATGCTTAATCCTTCGATTAAGTTCCATTCCCAACTGTAAAGGGCCATCGTGAAGCTCTCTAGCTATTCTTTTCTTCTCTTCTTCTATATCTAAAAACAACGCTCTATTGATAATTCTTAATAATTTCAAACTTTGTACTTCTTCTTTGTTTGGATTGTTATCCTCTTTATTCATAAAGCTTAATTTGTTGAATAAATAACCAATGCCTACTTTAACGCTTGAAAAAATCAAAATAGCAATTAAAGCTTGTGAAAAAACAATTCTAGCCAGGCGGGGGTCATTAGTTAGGTCATTTAAAAACATCAAGCTGGACAATATTACACCTGCTATAATTGCAGCCAGTAAAAAGATGCTCAACTCAAATAATACTAATTCTCCCGCAGGCAAGTATTTTTTTATAAAAACATAGCTTAATGTCAATGGTATAAACAATACAAACATTATGCTAAAACGAGGATTCACTATAGGGTCTCCCCAAAGAATAGTAGGCGCTGCAGTAAGAATTATAAATGGCAAAAGTCCTATTATCAAACCAGTTAGTATTGTAGCAGTTTGTTTCCTTTCTGGGCTGTTTTTTGACAACTTTGATATAGATATAATAAGGTGACCTAACGCAGTGATGGAGCTAACTATCAATGCAACTAATAGAAAGCTTGATATTGTAATGGCATATCTGGAGTAGAGTAACATTATAGTTAATATGGGTATAACAGCAAATAGTCTATATGTATATCGAAAAATCAAGGTCCTGCGCTCATAAGGAAAAACAGCAATAAGATTCAGCAGCATGACTGGAATAAAAGAATAAACTATTGCACCTAACTCTCTACCCCATAACAAGTGTCGGCTAGAAGCAGAGGCTAGAACTATGGCTATAGCTACTAGCCAGCTGAACCAAAATAAGGCTTGGACCTGGGAAGTGTATTGTCTTCTTACCAGGGTTATAAAACCCGTAACCCAAAATCCCAAGCTTAATAAGGCATATGGTGCTTCGTAAAATAAATTTTTAACAAAAAAAACCCGAGGAACCTCAACTATTCTACTTGCTTGTCCAGGAATTTGAATTTCTAACTGTCTTGCCCCTTCTATTTCCCGCCATTTTTTTACTGCTGGAAATTGGTCTGGATTCAACTGATTAACCTTGACAATTATATCGCCTTTTTGAATACCCAGTTTATAACCCTTACCTTGGGGATCCACTTTGACAACTTTCCATTGCTCTTCCTCTTTTTCCAAATCAATCCCAATATATGGGTGATAAAATGTGGCGGTAAAATATATCACCCATGTGATGATAAATGCTAAATTAGCAATAGCATATTTTTTATTCTGTAATAAATTTTGTAATATCATTAAATAATCTTCCCTTCAAATAGCCAAAAAGCCTGTTACCAAAACAGGCAATCGCTCAATCAATTCTGTCAGTTATAATTTTTGACCATTTTAATGCTGCCTCTAGGCGAGTGTTGACTTTCAACTTTTTAAATATATTACTTACATGAAAATCAACTGTTCTGGCTTTAATTTTTAATTCAGAGGCTATTTCTTTGTTTTGTAGTCCATTGACGATATAATCCATTATTTCTTTTTCTCTAGAAGTCAATAGATTATCTGAGCTGTTAGATTTCTGTTCAGTTGGTGGTTTTCTGCCTGATACCATAAGAGTAGCATTAATAATTTCATGTCCACTGCAGTCTTTTGATAAGATACTATCCACATCTTTTGTCATTGCTGCTCTTTTATATGGCTCAATATCCTGACCGGTAATTAAAATTATTTTTACCTGGGAGTTAATTTCCTTTATTTTATCAATTAATTTAATTCCACAAATATCCGGCAAATTAATATCAAGTAATATGACATCTGGATTCGTATCTCGAATTAATCTTATACACTCTGCTCCATCATTAGCTATTCCTACAACATTAATTTGCAGCTCATCAGCCAATAATGAAACTATACCCTTCACAACCACCGGGTGGTCATCCACTATTAGTACTTTTATTTTCTCACTAATATTTGTTTGCAAAGCAGCTTCACCTGCCATCCTATTGGGAAATAACATTAATCAGCTGTTCTAGTTTACTCCTTTTTTCTTCTTTTACTTGGATTTGTTCCAATAGTTTTAATGCTTTTTGTCTAAACATATCTTGAAAAATAAGGCAAAAATGGATTGCTCCCTCCTCCTTAATTATTGCTAATAATGACTCTTGTTCTTTTTGGCTGAGATTTGTCTGATTGATACGAGCAACTCTAATCAGGTTGGCAAATTCTTCAGCTCTTTCTTTTTCTAGTACATTAATCAAATATAAAAAAGGAAGGGTTTTCTTTTTGTACACAAAATCACTTTTATTTTCAAAATCCGTTATATCTCTTAAATCATTACTTATTTGTGCAATAATCCCTATATTGGTCCCAATTTCACCCATATCATTTATTGCTTCTTGGGGTGCTTCTGCTAATATTCCTCCTATTTTGCAGGCACATTCTGCAAAACTACCGGATTTTTTTGCTAGTATGTCTATATATTCATCAATGCTAAAGGAATACCTTGTTTGTTCTTCAAATTCTTTATACTGCCCCTGACTGGCCTTTAGACCTGTTTCATTAAATATTTGAACTATCTTACTAAGCTTGTAGGTATTTTCAATGGTCAGTAAAGCCTGGTAACTGAGAAACAGTAAACAATTCGCTAGAGAGATGGCTTGAGCAAAAGGTATTTTTCGCCAGGGCATCTGGTGATTATCTTGGTCCTGGATATCATCAAAAATGTCTGCTGCTAAAGCAAACAATTCCATTGCCAGTGCTCCTGGCAAGACTTTTTCCTCATCTCCAGTAAAAAGTTCAGAACTAAAAAATGTCAGCTTAGCCCACTTATATGGGTCTGCTGTTTTTAACGATTCTTCCCAGCATGAAATAATTAACTTTCTCATTTCTAAATCCAACATTGAATTTAATAGGACATCATTTAGTTTAATAGATATTTGTTTGTCTATATTCATGATCCTACTCCCGAGTTTTTATTTGCTTTATATAGTATTATCCCCTATTCAAACAGAATAGGGGATAATACTGTTACCTGGTATAAGAAGTTACATCCAATATCCCATAGGAACAATACCTACTACTGAACTAGACATAATCCTTTCTTGTTGAGAGAATACATTTGTTAAGGCTTTGTGTTCAATAGAGTTGCAAGATACTCCAAGTGAAGCCTTACCATTTAGAAATTTTTCTTGTTCTTGTGGGTTTTTTACTAACTTATGAACTAATTTAGCAAATTTTTCATTATACATTTTATTTGTCATCCTCCTTTTTTCTTTAATTGCTTCATTATCCATATCTGCTATTTTTTTCTACTTAATATATTCGACTTTTTTGATGTAATGTCCTTGTATAATAGTGACATATTTTGTCGAATTAAATAAAAAATCCCACACAACTTGTGTTAGTGGGAAGTAATGTAATGCCAAATATTATATGGGGTTATAATGATCATATCTATTGTAAGCATTCTCCTCTCCTCCTTGCATTCTTTGGCCAGATACAAGGATACTTGGTATGGTTTATGCCTGCAATAGCTTTTTTGTAATAATATTGGAATTCCCAATTGCAATATTATGGGTATTTGACTGGGAACTTTTGGAATTTTTATCTTACAACAAACAGTTTACCAAGGGGACCATATCAAATATAATTTTATAGTTATTATGGGACCATATCAGTATTTGCATTTAGTATAGTTTTAACTTGCTAGTATTTAACATAAACTGATCTAAAAACCTCTTTTTTTGGGATTTGGGTCAGTTCATTAAAAATCTTTTCAGCTCAATAGAAATAAAATAATTGCAGTTTTGATTTAAATAAGATAATTAACGATTAAGCCCTGCCAAATGCAGGGCTTTTCCTTTTTCTGATAAGGCAGCTTTATATTACGGGGAAATACGTGTTAAGCTTGAAGAAAGAGGACAAATAATACTGACGAATTCAGCAGAATTCCAAATTTACAGTTGGAAAATTTGGCAGAAATACATGATACCTGAAATCCAAAATATCTTTTGTGACACCTCATAAAGATACTGCAAATACTCTACCGCTATCAAAAATCATATTTTTCCCGATATGCTTCATCTAATGCCCAAAGCAGCTTCTGCCAGTCCTTATGTCTAACCATATTATCGCCATAATATTTGTTCCATACATCTATATCAACGATATATCTACCCTCACCAAAATAGAATTCTTTAATTTCTTCAGCATCCGGAACGTAAACACCTGCAATTTTCTTTTCTATTTCATCTATAAAACCAGCAATAATTAAATTAAAACACTTTATGGTATAAATTTGTTCTTCAGTTAATAAAATGGAATCGCCTTCTTTTACAAGGATATCCGCAAATTGTTGGAGTATATAGATATCCATTTCTGCATTAGCCGCAAAAATACCTTGAGGAACATTTTCATTATATATCTGTGCTATAGAAATTAAGCGGTGGGTTGATGGACCAATTATTCCAAAACTATGTCTGAGCAATTGCACTTGCTCATAGGTAATTTCATTAGCTTGATAGATTTCACTAAAAATGTGATTGCAAAATATTGTAGCATTAATAACATTAAGAAGGCTGTTCCTTACCTCCAAAGAAATATATCTTTCGTATTTCTTATTCTGTTGATGCTGAGTAAAAGCAATTGTGACAACCACTATTATCAAAATTCCTATCACAATTTTTTTAAACATTTTCACTCACAACCTTCTGGGATAAATTATTCTTATCTTTAATTCTCAATCTTAATAATTGTACTATATTAGAAAAGTAAAGAGAGAACAGCCATTTAAATTAAATGTTACATTAGCAATAAGAATAATTAGGGCAAAGATTAAAGGAACTTAAAACCCTTGCCCCCTGATAAACCAATAGTAAAACATATAATTTTTAATGTTTTAATTGTTATAATTTAAAGTAAGTGTAACATTAGGTGTTGTGATAAGCCTGTTTTCAAAATTCTCATAATAAGGTGCTCGGTAAGATACCGTAATCCTTTTTGTACCAGAGTTGCCTGCATGTTTAACAATACGATAATTGCACATGAAAGAATGAGAGTCGTTAGTAGCTTTAGTTTGGTTAAAATTATGTTGGGCTCTAAAAGGATAATTTCCGCCACCTTCATATACATTTGTCCAAGTTATTTCTCGAACAGTTGGATTAAGATTTACTACAGTACCTCCAGTTAGGGGCCCTGCGCTTATTGCAAAACCTATAAATGGACTGAAAATTTGACTTCTTTCAAGATGTCGACCACTCCAATATATATGTCCAATAAAATCCCGGTGAGTATTATTATGCCTAAACGCCAATTCTCATTTCATCCCAACGAGGACCAGCTATTAAATCATATCGTACAGAAACCCAGTATTCTGTATAGTCTTCAACAAAACTCTTTGGGAAAACTTCTCCATGGTTTGATTTTTAAAATATATAATTAGGTATAGAGCCATTTTGAATTGTATGTCTTACAACTATATCTGATGGTTTAAATATTTTATGCTCCCAAGTATCTGTTATAGCATATTCCACTTCTAAATTATTGAACATCTTATTCAAATCCTTACTTATTACGTCAAGATTTTGTTCAATAACTATTAAATCATTCGATTGAGTGTTAAAGAAAAATCCTAGATCACCATCATAATCACCACCTCCCCAGCCTTTAATCTCTCCTTTACTTCAGGCCGGGGAAGGTTTAAAATAAAGCTAAACCTGACCTTTGCCTTTGGTAAAGTAGGGTCCACTCCC
>NZ_KK211103.1:239563-299192 GCF_000620305.1 Desulfitibacter alkalitolerans DSM 16504
TAAGCCCTGCCAAATGCAGGGCTTTTCCTTTTTCTGATAAGGCAGCTTTTTATTACGGGGAAAATACGTGTTAAACTTGAGGAAAGAGGACAAATAATACTGACGAATTCAGCAGAATTCCAAATTTACAGTTGGAAAACCGGTAGAAAATACATGATCTCTAAATTCCACTATATCTTTTGTGACACCTCATACATATACTGTGAATCATGTGTTTTTGTACTACTTTGCATGGATTGTGTTTATACTTATGATACACCCTATCTCAATAGAAACCCAAATGTTAAATCAATAGGCGTATCCAGCCTTTCATTAGTCTCAAAATAAAAAACATACACACCACCAAAGGCTTCATCTAAATAGTAAATAAATTCGGGACTTATTTCCTCTCCATTAAACATGAAAACATCATTATGTTTAACTCCCCAATATACATGTTTAAAATTGGGATCGCCATATTTTGCATTAACATATGTTGAATATAAGAATAGATCCCTACTTTCTACGTTGAAACCAGGGAAATATCTATCACCAAAATATTTTACATTCTCTGACAAAGTTACATTAGTTTCTCCGCTAGCAGCATCAACTATAAATTTATTATATTTATTAAAAAGTGAGTATCCATGTCTAGTAAAACTATATCTACTAGGACCAGTACTAATAAAACCTAATTCATTTTCTTTTAAATATATAATATGTGTAGTACCAACCCCATATTCCCTGGAATTCATTTCAAAAAGAATATCAGCTTCCCTAATGTTGCTTCTAAACAAAAGAAAATTTCTTGCAAAGAAATACTCTGTTACAGCACCAACTATATAGGTAAAAAGACAAAATATTATTATAAGTTCTAAGATTTCTTTGATACTATATTTCTTCAATGTTAGATACTCACCCCTTAATACCGTTTTTTCCTGATTACATTATAGATACAATTAAAAAGTGTCTTGTTACTATAAAAGTAAAATTTATTATGGTTTACATATAATTCTATTATGCCTCTTAGAAATACTGCGAAATCATTTTACAAAAAAGCTATAGTAATTTTTGTTACTATGTCAATATCGTATAAAAATACTTTTGTTTAACAAAATTAATATAGAATAAGCTATCACCAGATAGGTCTTCTTTGCATTTACTATTTAAAAGGTGAAACCAGTTTTGCCCTTGGAAAACTAAATGGTAGACCTTCTTTTAAAGAGAAAGTAGGAATGCTAGCGCAAACCCATGAATTACTAAACCTTACCTTAGAAAGTGGAAATCATCACAGCAACCATAACTTTCTCGATTTCTTTATACGCTGTATTAGTATGCTGCCTACATCCTGGTATTTAAAGCGTATAAGAGCAGACCGTGGCTTCTTTGACCAAGATACTCTTGAGTATTGTGAGGAAAATGGTTACGAGTATGTTGTTAAAGCAAAGATGCAAAAGGGTATTCAAAAGATAATTGACTATGTTAATGAAAATCCTAAACAATACCCATGGACGCCAATAAGGGTTAACAACTAATTTAATTTTGCCTGTGTTTGTAATTGACGCAACTTAAACTCTGCTCTGCTTATATTAAAGTTTATCTAGCAGGTTAGTCATGTCTAACTTACTATAGCTTATTTATCAGCCCATTAACTAGACATGTAGCTCCTGTAATCTTCGCTTCATTAGCATAAATATCTATCATAACTTTTTTGCATAACAACCTATTTTCCCATCTAGGTTTTGCAATAATTCTAAATATCTGCTCTGAATCTTCCTGAGAAATAATAGTGTATTTTTTCTTATGTAAAACTTCCTTTAGCAAATTCATAAATACGGCTTTTTCTTGAAATGGTAGGATTTCAGTTTTTGTAACATAGCAAAAACCATGCATTAAAGCAAACATAATTGAACTAGCAATCATATATGTAAGTTCCATAGGTCTTAGTGTAACAAATTGAAGCTCTGTGGTTTTATTAAAAATTAAAAAAACAATGTTAATATAATAAAAGACTTAACAAATCCTATAAAATACTCCTTAGTTGAAGCTTTATTAATCATCACATTCTGACCTCCCTATTACACAAGAAAAAATTTAACATTTAATCTTAGATATATCCTTATTGTATTCTAATAACATTTGAAAAGAAAACTGGTATGTATAATATAACATACCAGTATAGGGTTAAATATTAAAAGATGTTGCTCGCTATTACGGGCGTAGCCTTATTAGTGTAGGAGTGGCTTCATAGACCTGACCTGTCCTTAAACCATAAGTTTCTCTATAAGTAACATTTACTCTTACTGAAGGTAGAGAAGAAATCGTTCCATTATTTGCCATATCTAATATCTGAGTATCAACATTAGTTATCTCAACTATCTGCAATGCCGAGGCAATAGACATAAAATAACAAAGAAGAGTATATACAGGATTGGTTACCAACCATCCAGGGAGTCCAATAATTGCTGCAGTAGCCAATCTGACAGTCATATTAGTAGCATTTGCGGAGTTAACAAGAGATTAAAGTTCCGATCCTGTCATTGTATATTGTTTGGTAACAGTCCTAAAGCCCATAGGTTCCATATGTTCTGGTTCAAAATTGGTTATATTATTTGCGATAACAACTGAAGTAAAGCTAAGCATAATATAAATTATCCCCATGTGTAAAATATCCTTCCGATTTTGGAAGAAGTTCTACTATCTTTTCCCCCTCCAATGAATAAACTATATCTCTTAATACATAATAGTAAGTATCATTAATTTCAAAGTAATACTTCATATAAGGTTCTACGCCTTCAGCAATTGCTCGAATGCATAATCTTTATTGTTTATATCTTCAAATCAATATTCAGAGAATGCTGTTTTTGTACAAGATTATCATAATAGCCTTTTAAATTAGAAAGTATATAAAAGAAAAAAACATAGAAAAGTAGGATTGTACCACCAATAATATTTTTTTCCTCTTGTTATTTTCAATTAGACCACTCCTTGTATTTATTTCTAAGTTTTGTTAAGCTCTTTTAGGCTATACAGCGATAATTAACTCTACAACGAAACTTGCATAGAACTACCGGCCGACGACCTGAACTCAAGCCTCTTTTTGCGATGAGATAGATGATCCACGAGTTTCCATTCCCTGGACAGTTTATTTGTTTAATGTTTAACACATGTAAGGTTAGTGCTGTCATCCACTAGATCTTTGGTGAACACCGTCCAGTAATATGTAATAATATAGTAAGTTATAGTAGGTTCATAAAAATAATTTATTTTTGGAGGTTAATTTGAAAACTACATTTTACACCTTAATTAAAATTTTCCTATCTTTAGTAATAGGTTTAGGATTAACACAATTTATCCTAAAGCCAATTTATGAGGTCTTAGGTATAGCCTTTTATGGGAACCTATGGGTATTGTGGTTTGCCATGGCTTACTTTATTTACACATTAATAAATTTGTTCCTATCTATCAGAGTTGGTGCTGTCAAATCAAAAGAAACTCTACTTTTTTCTATTAACTGGCTATTACTGATTTTAGCCTTTTTAATTATTATATTTCCTATTTTAAAGAGAGAAATACCATATTAATAGAAAACAAATTTAGATATTATTAAGAAGCTCAAATCATATTATAAAGGATTTGAGCTTCTTATATTAATTTAATATACTATCTAATAAACATTACTAGCCCAGACCCAACCTGTATTCCATGCAGGAATAGTAGACCACATTCTTTTCCATTGGTCAGTAGCATTTGCCCTAACAGATAGCTCTGCATCCTCACTATAAAAAAGTCCACCAGTAGGTGTAATACCTATAGTCCATGACCCAGTCGCATAGGCAAGCCCACCGGATATATATGGAGTACTAACCCCCCGAGGAGTTACCATCATAAATGGATTATAATTGCTATGACCTTGGCTGCTTGATAATGCTCTAGTTGCATTAGTTCCACTATGTTCAAAATGGACTGATGTGTAAAAAGTTGTTAGATTAATCCCAAATAAAGCTACTTTTTGTTCTACTTTAACCCACCTTAGGTTAGACATAGGGACAAAATCACTTTTATCTTTATACGATTTATTAGAATTAATAGGAATTTTGACATTGTCTATTGTAATAAACAGTTTTTCTCCTTCTTTTGAGTTTAATACCTTTTCAACAATCTTTATATAGGTTTCTGGTTGTAATGCCTTGACAAATAATTCCTGTTGATAGTGATTAAGAGCTTTAAATTGCTTTAATACTTCTACAGCTTCTTGATCTTTTTTGCTTTCATTTTCTAGATATAAAATATAATCTTTTGCTGAGTATATATAACTATTATGTAAACCATCTACAACTTCAGCAGCAGCTACAACTGAACTTAATCCTAAGGCAAAAAACACAGTTAATAATATTAATAGTGGCACTGAAATTTTTTTAAACATATAAACCACTCCCTCTATATTTATTGGTTCAAAATATTATTTTTTAGTTTACAGCTCTTGTTGAAAAAAGGACAAAAAACGCTATACAACGGTAAATTCCAAAAATGCTAATAATCATAATAGTAATAACCCAGGCCCTTTCTTCGATGCCCTTAATGTTGTAGAGAGCTAATCCTCCAAAAAGTAAGCCAGCTAAAATATATAATAACGATATTTTTCCAAACTGCGGTAAAAAAACTGATAAAATACCAAAAAATAGCGATATTATTTTGTTTAAAAGCTCAATATTCATCAACCTCCCAAAAACATAAACATTTGTTATATTTATTTGTTTTTAGATTATAAAAGTTCGCTTTGTAGATTTAATATATAGTTTTAAATATTAAAAACTCTAATGATAAATCTCTTGCATCTTAATATAAAAGCTTAACCCTCATAAACACCACCTCCCCCAGCCTTTAATCTCTCCTTTACTTCAGGCCGGGGAAGGTTTAAAATAAAGCTAAACCTGACCTTTGCCTTTGGTAAAGTAGGGTCCACTCCCGGACAAATTGGAACTTACCAGGTTGGTGCAATTTGTCCGGGAGTACTTTTAGGATTCATTACCATAAACCTACCATATTTTCCTTTCCTTGTATACCTGGTAATTTCTACAGGTCCTAGATTAAAAAACTGACCTGAAACCTCTTTTTGGGATTTGGGTCAGTTCATTAAAAATCTTTTCGGCTCTATAGAAATAAAATAATTGCAGTTTTGATTTAAATAAGATAATTAACGATTAAGCCCTGCCAAATGCAGGGCTTTTCCTTTTTCTGATAAGGCAGCTTTTTATTACGGGGAAAATACGTGTTAAACTTGAGGAAAGAGGACAAATAATGCTTACGAATTCAGCAGAATCCCAAATTTACAGTTGGAAAATTTGGCAGAAATACATGATACCTGAAATCCAAAATATCTTTTGTGACGCCTCATATAGAGAATGTGACATATAGATTTTTGATTAACACAACTCTCTAAATTCTTCTATTGTGAGGTTTGCATCTTTTAGGATTCTTTTTAAAAGTCCAGGACGAAGTTCTTTGTGATCAGGAATAGTTATTGAAGGTAACCTACCATTTATATTCTTTAGCCTTATATGACTACCTTTTTGTCTAACTGTTTTATAGCCAATTTTTTCAAGAGCTTTTATACATTCCAGCCCAGAAACCACAGGAAGTTTTGGCGTCATCTCTCTAACACCACACTGCCAACAATTATACTGCTAATAGCTTTTTCCTCATCATCAAGGCATAACTCTATTGCTTCTTTTATATTTTTCAAGGCTTCATCTATTGAATCTCCTTGTGAATAACAACCTTCAAAAGCAGGACAAGATACAATATAACCAGTCTCATCCTGTTCAATGATTATGGGGTAGCTTTTCACATTTATCACCTCCATTATAATTATACCCTATCCCAAGCTAGCTTTACAATGTCGTATTAATCATCTTATGCGTCAGGACTTATATCTCATTTGTAACCATTGAAAGTACTAGTTATTGAAATCTCTGATAACGTTTAGAATAAGCTCTAAACTCTTTTTTTCCTCATTAGCAACTAGATTGATAAATTCAGTTAAATTACCTTTATCAGCTTCCATTAAGGCCCTATAGTATTCCTCTCTATTTTCATTTCTAATAACTACTGGAACATAACCATTTTTCATTAGAATTAAATTCATTAAAATTCTTGCAACCCTACCGTTTCCATCATCAAATGGATGTATGGCTACAAAGCGATGATGGGCTATAGCACTTATCTCTATGGGATGTTTATTGCTATTATTAATAAAATAGATCAACTTTTCCATTTCTTCAGGCACCAAAATTGGCTCACAATACTTATGTAGATCGCCATTCATAGTAAGAACATGGTTAGGTTCCTTTTTATACATTCCTGGAGTTATATGCTTTTTTCTTTTACTTCCACTAGGTCCAACCATAATATAATCAATCCCTTTTAGCAAAAGGGCATGCAGCTCTTTTATTAATCCTTCAGAAATCTTTCTATTCTCCTTAATGATCTCTTCAATAAATTCAATTGCATCAGCATGATTTTTAACTTCAAGATATTCTTTTAATGTCTTGCCCTTCGAAGTTAGACCATGTTGCAGAAAGAAAGAAGTTTCTTGTAAGGTTAGAGTATTGCCTTCTATAGCGTTAGAATTATATGTCCATTCAATTTTAAATTTTTCATCTATTATTTCCATTAGTTCTAGTGAAAGTGGTCTCTGTTTGTCAAGTTCAGTTTTTAACTTATCTAATTCTTTAAAATCCATATAAATTACCACCTTATTTAAGGCATAAAATTTTCAGCCATATATTTCCATTATACCACAAACAGTCCACATCTAACAATGTTTCCGCAGCGTGTTTTTTATCCCAAGTATCAAACGAATACGTGTTGTTTCCTGCTTGAAGTTCTAGTGCACTTAACTTTACATTGTAAAGTTCTTCTGCTTTTTTGCCAAGTTAACTCCAAGCTCGGATATGCTTATTTGCATTTTTTGCACTTCACTTTTAAAAAGTTATAGGGGCTTACTGGTGTTATTAGCCATCTTATCACTATTTCCATTTTTTCTCGCACTTCCAGTCAATACCAATATATTTTTCTTTGCCAATCTTTTTACCCTCCCCAATACTATATTGTATTAAGAGTTAAGCATTTTTCTTGTTATTAGGCTTTTCCAATTTGGCACAGGGGTCCATAGGTTTCACAAAGGTTTCTGAGTAAATGTGCTTTATATCTCTAGCTTTGAATAAAGCCTCTTTCGTGAAGCTCTTTTTCTTTCTGTTCATCTTTTTAGGCTCCCTTCAAAATTGCCATACAGGCAACTCCACAATTATACTTTTAGTATTGGCAATAATTAAACAAATATTTCTACAGGGGCATTAAATAGTTTTTTATACTCCATTAAATTTCTATAAGATGCTTCCAATAACGGGAAGGCATAAAGCTTTTTTGAAGTCTGGGATTCTTTCTTTCTCTTATAGCAATCTTATCAAAATATGTTTTCCATACCTTTTGATAGAGATATTCTTCTTCATCTATTGGTAAGGCTTGAGTAACCTCCAGCTCTGTCATTACCCATTCAGTTTGGTTATAAACTATGGCTGTCTTTCTTTTAATATCGTGGATAATCCAGTTTTGATCTGACATCCTCCTGGCAAAATGAGGAGCTATTAAAGCAATAACATTGTGATCCGGTTCCATTGACGCGTAATAGACATCCCCTCTAATCAACCTGAACCTGATAAGTCCCAGCATTCTATGCTTTTCCCTGGCTACTTTCTTGCAGATCTCATGAAGCCTGGAGACAGTCTCATGAGAATAATTTCCATCTACATATTTGCCCATTTTTAAGCCAAGCTTTAAATAATTATAAATAAGCGTATCCCCATTGTCTGTTTCAGAGAGAAAAGCATAGTAAACATTTTTTAAAGCGGTGAAGGAGATCCTTTCCTTAATAGCATTAAAGACCTTATCGGCTTTATCATTGTCTGAGTAGATATAAATGGGTTGGGAGAATAGATTCTGACTATAGTCCCATTCCTTTAATATCTGCCCAGGCTTTTCTTTCTGGTAAAAGGCTTCATAGACAGCAGTCAGCAGGCCAGAGAAGGTGCCATCATAAATATATACTATCATGTAACCACTTCCTAAATAATGAATAGCTGTTAGCAGCCTAAGAACTCTTCAGTGAAGATAGTAAGCTGATTAGATGCCTGGGAAAAGGTCCTCTTGGTATTTGTAATGGATAGTCTAATGAGCTCCTCGTTAAGTCCCCTTTCCCCATAGTATTTCCCCTGGCAGGTGATAAAGTGGCGAGCCCTTTTTAAAACCACTCCAATTCTGCTTAGACCGTCAAAGGTTAGGGCTTTTACCCTCCTGGCAGCTAGTATTTTTCTGGCAGAAATTACTCCAATACCCGGCACCCTCAAAAGCATCTCATAGTCTGCCTTGTTTACCTCAACTGGGAAAAGATGCAGGTTCCTTAAAGCCCAGTCACTTTTAGGGTCCAGATTAAGATCCAGATTAGGATGCTTTTCGTCAAGGATTTCTTCGGCTTTAAAACCATAAAACCGCAGCAGCCAGTCTGCCTGATACAGTCTATTTTCTCGAACCATGGGCGGGCTTGCTATTGCTGGTAATAATGAGCTTTGGGTATTCACCGGGACATATGCTGAATAATAAACCCTTTTTAAGCCAAATCTTCCATATAAACCCTGGGTTAAATTCAGTACATGTAGGTCATCATCAGGAGTAGCTCCTACTATAAGCTGGGTGCTTTGACCAGCAGGCACAAAGGGGAGAGCTTTTTTGAAAGTCTTCCTCTCTTCTCTAACCTCTTTAATTCTAGTGGAAATAAGCCCCATTGAGCCTATTATGGAAGACTTATTCTTCTGGGGAGCGAGCATACTCAAGCTCTTTCCAGTAGGCAGTTCAATATTTACACTCATCCTATCAGCATATTGCCCTGCCAGTGAGATTAATCTGCTATCGGCACCTGGAATAGCCTTTACATGGATGTAGCCGTTAAAGCCCTTGTTCTCTCTTAATAGCCTCATAGCTTTTATAAGCTGCTCCATTGTATAGTCAGGATTCTTAATGATGCCTGAGCTTAGAAATAAACCTTCAATATAGTTGCGTCTGTAAAAGTTTATGGTAAGCTCAGCAAGTTCTTCAGGAGTAAAAGCTGCCCTTGGAATATCATTAGAGTGTCTGTTGACACAGTAAACACAGTCATAGATACAATAGTTGGTGTACAGTATCTTTAACAGGGAGATACACCTTCCGTCTTCTGACCAGCTGTGGCAAATTCCTGCATAAGCACCATTTCCTAAGCCGCCCTTGGTATTTTTTCTTTTGCTGCCGCTTGAGGAACAGGACACATCGTACTTTGCACTTTCTGACAAGATTTCAACCTTTCTTTCAAGGTTCATTTCTCCATTACCCCTTAGAGTGAAACTTGCCAATTTATTGGCCTAGCATTATTTTAACATTAAAGCAGGCCAAAATCAAAACATATGTTCTGTGGATATTATTTATGTGGTGTCTATTTACAGTCCCTTTTGCAGGAAGCTCACAATAACAACTATCAACAGGCTGTTATTTTTGGAGCCGGCGGTGGCTTTAATTCCCACATTTTTTACCCAAGGGAAAGTGAGCTGGATAACAAATGCAGCACGGGAGATGAATGAATTATTAAGCCATGGTACCACCCTGGATTCCAAAATGCTCATGGCAATCAATAACAAGTCATGGGCTGCTGTATTTAGAAGAATTGAAGATATATTTCAAAAATTAGAGCTGCTATGATATTATAGCAGCTCTAATGCTTTAAACTTGCTGACTTTCTTTATGGATGGAAGCAGCAATCTTATTATTAGCCTTACTTTCAGGACTACCAGAAGAGCCTAATGATAGATTCAGGCTTCCATATATGTATATCAAAATTGATACAGCCAAAGCCCCAAAAATTATTGCCCACTCATGAAGTGTACTTGTGTAATACTCTACAGGTATTCCAAATGGTTGATTCAACTGCCCACTAATTATTAAAATATGCTTATCTACATACATGCCTATTAAAACCATTAATCCGGCCGCAGCAAAATAACTTTCATTCCTGGTCGATGGGTTTAGCAAGAGGATAAAGGGAATTAAGATACCCACACCAACATAAAGCAGCCAAAACTGCATTCCGTAGGGACTACCGATAACATATGAAGTATCAGGCACATTAGCAAAGTATACAGTAATTAATCTCCATATTGTGAAAAGCAAGGCTACTGCTAACAATACTGTTAATATCGTGGATAATTCTTTAATGGCACGCTGCAGGTCCTCTTCAATGACTTTTTTCTTCACCTTGTATGTCATGATTGTTCCTAATATCATGGCAGCTATCCCTGATATAACTGCAGAAAAGACAAAAAATACAGGGGTTCCACTACCAAACCACAAGGGCTTATCTAGAATTACTCCAAAAATTCCCCCTAAAATACTAGTTGCTGATACAGCAGCAATTAAGGTTATTATGGAAGCAGCCTTTACAATCCTTTTGTAATTGTGATGTATAGCCCAGAATTCAAAAATTAAAAGCACCAGATAAACTGCATATACTGCACCCATCCACCACATGGGAGAGGCAAAATTAGGAGAAGTAATGAAATAAAAGATCCTGTCTATCCTACCTATATCCATGGCTAGCATGCCTAAAGCAGGTATTAAAATAGATATGGCTAAAAAGTGCGCCCTTTTCTGCAAAAGCTGAAATCGATGTATTTCTAAGACTTCAAAAAAGTTAGCTGTTAAACATAGCCCACTTGCAGTAAGTGCTAAAAATATGTAGGCGGCTATTAAAATATTCCAGCCTACCTGATCTGTAGTGCCAAATACAGTATGACCTTTTAAAAAAACAGCAGACCCTAGATACATACTCACAGCAAGAACAACAAAAAGCAGCACCAATCCAATTATCAAACTTTGAGAATACTTTTTCCCAACCATCAATTATTTCCTCCCATCCACATGTCTAGGATAGCAACCCATAATAAATTTGAGGTCTAGTTAACTTTTCTTTTTTCAATTGAATTCCATTTCTTTCAACAATTAGTCTGGAAACATCACTTTTTGGGTCATTAAGATCTCCAAAAACTCTAGCTCCAGTAGGACACCATTCATTACAGGCAGTTATCAATTTACCCCCATCTATCCGGTGCTGGCAGAAGGTGCATTTAATAACTGTTCCTCCTACATGTACTCCCAGGGGATGCTCTTTTTTATAGGAAAAGGGAGGCTGCTTGTTAAACATCCTAACCCTATATGGGCAGGCCTGCATGCAGTACTTACACCCAATACATTTGGTATTGTCTTGAACTACCAAACCATCTGCCCTTTTATATGTTGCCTTTACAGGGCATACATGGGCACAAACTGGGTTCTCGCAGTGCATGCATAAAAGAGGCTTGTAGTAAGGTCTAGCATTAGGACCTTCACCTATTGTCATTTCTAAAACCCTGTTGGGTGTTATTCCTTCAGGCATTTGATTTTCCCTGATACACGCCATGGTACAGGCATTGCAGCCAATACATTTTTCCAAATCTATAAACATACCATATCTAGCATTTGGATTTCCCTGGGCAGCTGCCATACTGCCCCTTGTAATCAGATTGGGTATACTGCTGGCACCCACAAATGCCAGCAGACCTAATGACCCAGAATATTTAAGGAATTTCCTTCTGCTGCAGTTCAAAAGTATCACCTCACTTGAATTTAGTGCATTTAGTTAACAGGCTTTTATAGAGATTACTATAATTCATTACCAGTTAAATAATTATAAGATTCTTTAAGGAGAGATTTTGCATATAAGGGGTTATGAACCCCATAGCTTCCATCCTTTTTAACAATTCGCCAGTTGTAGGTGGCTACATAGGCTTCGTGGGGAATATCTGTCATTACCTCTCCATTATTGTCATAAAATATGAACGCACCGCCGGCTGCATCAATTTTTGATGCTCCTGCAGCATCCAGAATTGCCAGCTCAAGCTTATCAAGCATTACTTTAATCTCATCCTGCAAACCACCAATATTGTATGTACCTGATACATCAGTGTGGCAGCTTGCACAAGTCTGGTCATAGTAAGCCATATCCATTGCAAATGTATGTTTCCTATATCCATCCTCAGTTTCTGGCATATGGCAGGCTACACAACTATCCTCTATTGTTGCATGGGCTATGGATACTATATACTCTCTTCCAGGTATCTCCATTCCGCCTTTTCCCGTTAACAATGCAGCATTCATACCATAATGTGGATAAGTGTATCTTTGAAGTTCACCTGCTTCTGATTGAGCAAATAAATGAGATGGATTCCTATTACTGTTGTGACAGGATGCACATACTGCTCCCAATCCGGCCTCAAAGGGTTCACTCATAAAAGGCAGCTCTGTCAACCCAGTGGACATTCTTTCCTTGCCAAACCCTGTATGACAAGCCTGACAATCAATACCTGTTTGATGTGGTGGTTCAAAAGCTTTATCTGTATATTCTAATTGATCAGCAAAGCCAACACCATCGTGGCATTTAGCACAACCGATTCCTCTATCTGCAGTAGCTACTATTGCATAGCTGTGGGAAGAGGACTTCCACTCATCCGATATTAATTCTGTTACCTCTAGTGATGAGATTCCTCCCTTGTCTTGATCCATGCTGACAGGTTCATTTTGTCCACAAGCAGTTATAGAAAACAAAAGAAACAACAGCATGACTGTAAAAACCAAACCTTTTTTCATTCATTGGTCCTCCCTTTCAAATTAAATTATTTACTATTGGTAGCTGTGCAGGCCCGGCAGAAAAACATTTACTCCAATGTAAGTGAATAGGACACAAGCAAAACCAAAAACTGCAAACCAGGCGGCTTTTCTACCACCCCAACCCCGTGTAAATCTAGCATGCAAATATATTGCATAAACAAACCATGTTATTAGAGACCAGGTTTCTTTTGGATCCCACCCCCAATACCTGCCCCAGGCCTGTTCTGCCCAGATAGCACCTGTTAAAATACATAGGGTAAGAAATAAGAAACCAAAGGCAATTGTTTTATATATAAAATCATCAAGAATAGTCAGATCGGGAAACTTCTGGACTACAATTCCCAGCTTTCCCTTTTCCTCGCTGTATGACCTGTATAGATACATCAGTGCAAGACCGCAGGCAACTGCAAAAGCACCATAGGAGAAAATTGCAGTTCCTACGTGGAGCTTAAGCCACCAGCTTTGTAATGCTGGCATGAGGGGCCTGATGTCCTTGGGCAGGGTTGATGCATAACCTATTATCAGCAGGGCAAAGGGCATTACAAAGGCACCAAAGACCTGGAATTTTGATTTGTAACGAAACTCAATGAACAAATAACACAGCACAATACCCCATGCAAAGACATTAGCAAATTCAAACTGATTGCTCAAAGGTGCCCTGCCTGCCTCGATGGTTCTTAAAACCAGGGCTATGGTGTGGGCAGTAATACCAATTACAGCCAGGTACTTTGCCACCTTGCCGGCATTTGTTCGATTATTTACAACATAGAGAAAATAAGCTATAGTTGCTGCTACATAAAGAATAAATGTAGCATTAAAAAACATTTCCTCCCAAAAAATTACAAGTTCCATTATTTGACCTCCCCTATCTTGGATAATTCCTTGTGCAGCTTTTCAAATTCAAGCTCAAAACCCACTTTATTTCTACGACTTGTACCTGCAAAAATAATTTGCCCGTTGGTATCTTTACCAGAATACAACCAGACTCTTCTGGGATACATGTAGAAACTCATTATTAATCCCAAGGTCAAAAGGATAGAAGCAGCTAGAGCTAGTGGTTTACCAGGCTGTTTTATAATTTGAAAGCCGGTATAGTTCTTGAAACCAGTAAACTCCATTGTATGCCCATGAAACAGCTCCATTACCTGGTTTAAGGGTTCAATATAATACTGCTGCCCAATCAGCTGTCCATCCCCACTAAATATTTGAAAGGCTACCATTGGGTTAGCTGGATATTGGGTTCTTGTTATGGGAGTACCATCCCTTGTCATGGTAAAGTCCGGGAAAAAACGAAGAATGGAAATATGAATTCCAAGACCCTCATAGAAACCTGATTGACCCGGCACTAATAACATTGTTTTTCTTTCATCTGTGGCAGGGTTATGGAATTCAATATCTACTCCCCAGCCATAGGTTGACTGATAAAAGTTAACTCCCTTGTATCTCAAGGGTCTATTAACATAAATTGTTTCCTGCTTAATCTCACTGTCATCTTCTCTATCTATAACTGTTAATGTGCTGTAGTACTGCTCTATGGTTCTATGGGCATCGTCCCTGTATCTTATTTCAAAGTCATCTATGCGAACATCAAAGCCCTGATCCTGTAAATGTATTGTTTCACCTGGAAAGCCACCTTGAAAATCTGAAAAACCTCCTAATATACCAATCAGACCTGCAAGGAGAATTAATATTAAGCTTACATGTGTAACCAAAGATCCCAGGTACCCAAAGCGTCCCTTGTCTGCACTAATTAAAAAACCTCCATCTTTAACTTCAACCCTGGTTCTGTATCCTTTTTTCTTTAATGAGTTTTCTAGATGGCCTGCTTTTTCTGGTGCTGCTGCATAATGCAGAGTTGTTTGTTTGTGCAAGGATTTTAAATATGTTAAATCTACATTTGATTTAATGTTGGACACTTGCTCCCAGAGTTTGGGAAATCTATTAATACTGCACACCAGCAGGTTAAGCCCTGTTATACCCAGCAATCCAATAAACCACCACGAGCTATATACTCTTTCCATGGCGGGCTGATGCTCCAAGAATGTAGCAGCATATATTGAAACAGCAGTAAGAATCAGTAATAATATTAGCCCTACCTTCATAGAACTAAAAAACTGCCATATTTTATTATTTTTATTTGGGTTATTTGTCACTTGATCACATCCAGTCTAATGGAGAATTTTAATCTAAATTAAAATCAGTTATTAAAAATCTTTAAAGACCTTTACCCAAATATCCTATTATTTATTACTTATACTAATTTATGCAATTAGGATAATTTATCCTAGATGCATTTAGGCAAATGTGTTAGTACAATTGTACCTGTTTTTTAGGACATGTTGGGTGTGGTGAAGAGTTTCCTATGCTCAACATAGTATGCAGCTGCCTGGGCCCTATTGCTCAAGTCTAGTTTTTTCATTATCCTACTCAAATGATTTCTTACAGTTTTTTCACTTAAATAAAGGATACATCCTATTTCCTTATTGGTTTTTCCTTCTGAAACTAGTTCTAGTACTTTTAGCTCCTGGGGTGATAACTTGTCCAGATTATCATTGTTTTTGCTGCTGTCTTTAATAAAATTTAATACTTTTCCTGTTATATTAGGATCTAAAAGGGATTCACCCTTGGCAACTCTTTGTATTGCATCTACTAAAGAATTCCCCTTAATCTCCTTTAATACAAATCCCGAAGCACCTGCCATGATAGAATCTATTACTATTTCATCATCAGGAAAAGAAGTGAGCATTATAATTTTCACATCTGGAAACTGTTCATGAATGGCCTTGCATGCATCTACACCGCTGCCATCAGGCAGCCTTACATCCATTAAAATCACATCAGGCCTAACCTGTGCTGCTTTTGCAACTGCATCCTTTAACGTACCTGCTTCAGCAACAAATGTTAGATTATCATGGTTAGCCAACAAACCTTTTAGGCCTAGCCGCACCAACTCATGATCATCAACAATCATTACCTTTGGCATCTTGACTCCCTCCTTTTTAAGTAATTTCTTGGGGGTTTTCCTTTTTTACTTACTGCAACTAAACCCTATTAAATTATCTTCTATAGATATGTTAAAATCACCTTTATCCATAAAAAGTTTCAATTTTTGAATAATCTCCTGTATAGGAAGAAATCAAATATAAAAAATATTAATTATTATTATACCTTTTTACTTCACCCATGGGTGATGAAATTTCTGTGAATTATCTTCTTTGCATATTAACCTTATTAAATAGGCTGGAATGGGAGGAAATAGAATATCAACTGGTAAAGGTAAATTATTAGACACGTTTAGAAGATGCCCAGGATGTAAGAAGGACTGTAAACTTGGGTTAAATAAAGGAATTTCAAAGATAAAAGTAGAATTTAACAACTCACAATATTTAAGTAGGAACAATATGGGGTTAAAGGGGTAAATATGTCTGCCAGGCCTTCTTTTTTTAAAATTTTGTTAGCCACTATTTTAATATTTTTCCTTGTACTAACATTTACATCTCAAAACAATGCCCAGCAAAAGCCTCCCATAACTGCTGTAGAAGAGGATCTGGACAAGCTTTTTTATCAGGAGGCAGAAACTATAAATACAATTCTCAATTTACTATCACAAATAGAAAATGCCCAAAGAGAAAAGATGAATCTCACTGCTGAAATTTCAAAGGTTAGAGATGAAATCAGCAGTTTGCAAGGCAAGATAAATGCAGAGCAGCTTGTTTATGAAAATAATCGTAATGCTTTAAAACAAGTCCTTAAAAGCTACCAGAAAATGGGACCAGCTTCCTATTTGCAGATTATCCTGGAATCAAGCAGCCTGGGGGATTTTTTGAGAAGATTAAGCATTATAAGAGAATTAAGTAAAAATACATATAATTTATTGCACTCCATTAATGAAACCAGGGAACTTTTGATAGCTGAAAGAAACAGTTATGAGGAAATGCTCCTTGAACTGGCTGAAAAGGAAGAACAACTAGCAGAAACCCTACTAAAAACAATTCATCTCAAGGAGGACATGGAAAAACTTCTCCAATCCATTGGCGGACAGCAGGAGCAGCTCTCAAGGCAGTTAATTGATATGCGCTTGTCCTGGAATGAAATCAAGCCGTTTTTTATACAAACCCTGCATGATCTGGCATCAGCCATTGAAAGTGGCAGCCTCCCTGAAGATGGATTAAAAACCACCTTTACCTTAAGGGGTATCAAGGGTACCATTTCACAGACTGCCTTTAATGATATCATAGCCAGCCATTCCGAACTTCCTGACATTGAATTTAAATTTTTGCCAGGGAAGGTGGTAATGGAATTACCTGAAAAGAACCTTACTTTACAAGGCACCTTTGAGGTTATAAACAAATCAGCTATCATGCTTAATATTGTTCATGGAAGCTTTTATGGCTTCCCCCTTGACCAAAATTCTTTAAATGAACTTTTTATGGACACCAGACTGCTAATGGATTTTCAGCCATTGATAGGCAGCAGCGCAATACAGTCTATAGAGATTAAGGATGGATCCCTTGAACTGATTATTATTCCAGGCTTTTTCTTCAATCAATAGGAGGAATCTAGGAGGCATTTTAATGATTATTGCCAGAAATGTATACCTTGAGTATCCAGACGGAACCCAGGCACTAAAGGATATATCCCTAGAAATTGACCCTGGAGAACTTGTTTATATTCTAGGGCCAAGTGGTTCAGGCAAAACAAGCTTGCTAAAGCTTTTTATGGCCATTGAATATCCAACAAGGGGAAGCCTGCAGGTCCTAGATAAACCCATGGATAAAGCAGGGCCAGCCGCTGTCAGATCATTAAGGAGACTAATGGGACCTGTGTTTCAGGACTTTAAGCTAATAAATGGCAGGACTGTTTTTGAGAATGTGTTAATTGGCATGAGGTTTTTGGAAATCTCCTCTGGCTTAATGAAAGTCAATGCCAAAGAGGCACTGGAGAAGGTAGGCCTTGAGCATAAAACCTTTTCCCTTGTAGATAACTTATCCTGGGGTGAACGCCAGCGTGTTGTTATTGCCAGGGCAGCAGCTAGAAAGCCCAGTTTAATTCTTGCCGATGAGCCCACAGGCAACCTTGACCATGACAATGCAGTAAAGATTCTAGATCTTTTATCATCATTTAGGGATGATAAAACTTCTGTTATTATAACCACCCATGCAACTCACTTGTTGGATGATAGGCACAATTACAGGTGTATTGCCCTTAATAATGGAAGTATTGTAAAAGACATGAAAGGATGTTAATGCTTTGAAGTATCTTATGCGCAACTGGGACTATTTTTTAAAAGAAGTAAAAACATCAATTGGTTTAAATTTAATACCCAGCTTTTTTTCCTTCATCTGTATTGGCTTGATATTTTTTATTCTGGGCATTATTGTTTCGGGATGGTGGATAAGCAGTAATGTGGTAGAGGCTGTTCAGAGGGAAGCTGAAATCAATGTTTTTTATAATGACAGTCTTGGTGAACCTGAAGCGGCCCAATTAGTCCAGAGCATAGGCAAAATTTCAGGGGTTAGACAGGCCCGCATAGTAAATGAGCAGGAAGCCTATAACAGAATGGTTAGTATACTGGGCTCAGAGGCTCATGTCCTGGAAGTCTTTGAGGACAATCCCTTTAGTACTTTTATAGAAGTTAATATAGAATTAGGTAAAACCAATGAGGTTCTAGAAGGAATCAGCCAGCTTCCAGACATTGAATATATAAGAGATAATAAAGAGGTTCTGTCACAGCTGGAACAAATAGTTAAGGTTTTAAGCCTCATTGGTTATCTTGGAATTATCACTGTAAGTACTGCAACATTAATAATAACATCTCACATTATACGTCTTGGGATTTATTCAAGAAAAGAACAGATTAATACTCTGCGTTTATTAGGTGCTCCCGAGGGATTTATTGCACTGCCCTTTTTATTAGAAGGACTTCTTCTGTCAGCTTCTGGCGGAATACTGGCTTTCATACTAACAGGCTGGAGTTTAAATCTTATTTATGCCCAGATTTATGGCTCATTAGCTTTTATTCCCCTACCGTTAGTTAATGATTTAATTATTAAGTTGGGTATGCTCATAATTGGCTTGAGTATAGCTTTTGGTTTATCTGGAAGCTTCATTGGGCTTTTTTCAGCAAGAAAATCAGTTTAATACATTTAAATATAGGATAAGTCAGGCCTTATGCCTGACTTATCCTATATTTATGCTGCATATTAAATGTTCCCTTTTAATTTACTTTACTTATTATTGCCCTACCGTACTGCCGCCATATATTGTTCATTTTCATAAGCCCTTGCAAGGAGGTCTACAATGTGTAGAACTTTATGTTTGTGTCCCCCAAGATTTAGGCTGCCTTGAATTCTGTTCTTGCAGGCCGGACATGATGTAATAACTGTATCTGCTCCAGTTTTTACAATACTGTCAATCTTTTTCTGGGTAATTGGAACTGCTATTTCCGGGTAAAAGCCCTGGAACATGCCTCCAGCACCACAGCAGTTATTGGCACCCTGCATTTCAATATATTCTATTCCAGGCAGTTCTTTTAATAATTTCCTTGGTTGAGCCGTAATACCCTGGGCACGTATAAGATAGCATGGGTCATGATAGGTAACCTTTCCATATAATCCCTGGAGGCCTGACAAATCTATTTTTAATACATCAACTAAATATTCATTAATATCCTTGACCTTAGATGCCAGATTGTTTGCTTCTTCATTATTCTTTTTATCAAGATTGTCTTTATAGGTTTTCAGCATGCCGCCACAGGACGCACAGCCTGTAACAATGGCGTCAACATCTAACTTGTTAAACAAATCTATATTATGCTTTGCCAGGGTATTAAAGGTTTTCACCTCGCCATAGACAAGCTGTGGTGTTCCGCAGCACAGCTGCTCCCTGGGTATAATTACTTCCACATTATTGGCATGGAGAACCTTTACCAGATTATGTGCCGTATCAGCAAGAGAGTGATTAAACATACACCCTACAAAGAAAGCTGCCCTGGATTTAGGGTTTTTAAGCCTTGGGAGTTTATCTATAGTATCCAAAAATGCCACCTCAGCCACAGGCAGACCTGCCACATCAATACCCCTAAAACCGTGGAGCCTCTTTAAGCCTTTTACCATTTTTGCGGATTTAAATGAGATTTTCCTTAAAGAATTATTGGCCAGAATGCGTTTTAAGGCTATTTTTTTGGGAAAGCTCAAGCCCCTTGTTTGAGCAAGATCCTGTCTGGCAGCTAGTATTAGCTGGGCCGTTGGCACGCCACTTGGACATGTTTTGGTACATTCAAGACAGAGAGTACAGCTGTTAACTGCATCTTCATAGAATTTGTTTCTTTCCAGGATACTATCTGCAACTGCCTTTATTAGCTTAAGTCTGCCCCTGGCACAGTTAAACTCGCTTAATGTCTCCTTATATACACGGCACGTTGCCTGACAAAATCCACACTTATTGCAGCTGTTTAATTTCTCATAGATTTCTTCGGTGTTTAATATGCTCACAGTTTTACACCCCCAAAACTTTTCCGGGATTTAAAATGTTGTTTGGATCAAACAGCCTTTTTATCCCCTTCATCAGCTCAATTGCCTCTTTGGAAAACTCCCACTCAAGATACGGCAGCTTTAGAGTACCTATACCATGTTCCCCACTTAAAGTACCGCCAAGTTCTAGAGCAGCCTTGCATATTTCCCCCTCAGCATGGTGAACCTTTTCTACCTCTATCTTGTCTCTCTCATCAAAGAGCACAAGGGGGTGCAGGTTTCCGTCACCTGCATGGGCCAGAACTCCTATGGGCAAGTTATATTTTTGGGAGATCTCCACTATTTTATTTACAATAGCCGGCATTTTATTTCTTGGGACTGTAACATCCTGTAGTGAGTAGGATGGCCTCTTGCGGGCAACGGCCCCAATTACAGTTCTTCTTGCAAGCCACAGCTGATCAACCTCTGCAGCAGACTGCGCCACCTTAAATTCTCGAACATTATTTTTTTTGCACACCCCGTGTATTGTTTCCACCTGCCCAGGCAGGTCTTCTTTATAACCATCCACTTCTATTAACAATATGGCTGCGGCATCCCTTGGCAAGCCTACCTTTGTGTGGTCCTCAGCACAGTTAATTAACAAATTATCCATCATTTCCAGGGTAGTTGGAACAATACCTGCACCAACAATATCAGCAACAGTATTGCTGGCATCCTCTATTCTATCAAAGGAACACAGCATGGTTTTTTTAGCTTCCCATATTGGTGTAATGCTCACTATTATTTTGGTGAACACTCCTAAAATACCTTCAGAAGCTATCATCAGCTTGGTTAAGTCATATCCATCATTGGTAAATTTATTTTTACTTCCTGTAACAACCACTTCACCTGAAGGCAGAACCACTTCCAGTCCTCTAATGTATTCTCTGGTAACACCATATTTTAAGCACCTTGGACCACCTGCATTTTCTGCAACATTGCCTCCTATTGTACATACCTTCATACTGGCTGGATCCGGTGAATAGTAATATCCATAAGGAGCAAGAAACTCTTGAAAATCAGCATTAACAAGGCCTGGTTCAACTACAGCCAGGTTGTTTTGGGTATCTATTTCCAACACCCTATTCATCCTTGTTAAATTTAATACAATACCTCCCTTATGAGGTACAGTGCCACCGCTAAGGTTTGTTCCTGCTCCCCTTGATATTACAGGAAGTAAGTGCTTGTTTGCCAGCTTTATAATCTGTGCAACTTCTTCAGTGCTAGTTGGAAAGACCACTGCATCAGCAGAATACTCTGTTAAGGTGGCGTCATAACCATAGTCAAAGCACTCATCCTTTTTTGACAAGACGTTTTTTGGCCCTACAATACTTTTTAGTTCTTCCATGAGAGCTGATGAAATCATACTAAACCACCTTCCTTACTCAACAATAGTTGTTTAGGGGCAAAAAGCTCACGCAGACCATGTTCCAATTTATCTATTGTTTTGATATGTGAACCAATTCCAATTTTTTCATGGGCTATTTTGCCATCCAGCATACGAACAGTTTTAAGCAGGTCCTGGTCAAAAGCCTCCAGCTTGTTGGTATCACCCTCCACAAAAAGATCAATATTAACCAGTCCGCTGTGAATTATTAACTCAAGCTCCAGGCCTAACTCTTTAGTTTTATTCTCCAGGAATTGAGCCATGCTTTCCAGCTTGGAGGGAAGCACATTTATATCATAAGAGGTTTGCCCCTTGTAAAGGTCAGCAGCCCCAAAATATTTCTGCCAGATAAGATTACTCTCATCTTCCTGGTCAATAACTGCAATGGATTTTACTCCAAACTTTTTATAAGCAACTTCAACTTCTGCCCTTTGACGATCAAGTGATTTTGCAAAGCCTTCTAGCTCAGTTAAGACTGCTGTTTGACCAGGATTTATCCCTGGCAGTCCAATTTTTCCTGCCAGCCCAGGGGTAATTACCTCATTGCGAGCTGGATCTAACCTCCTGGCTGCAAGACTCTGGGCAGCACCAATGGCATCAGATAAGGAATCAAATCCGCATATTAACATCTTTCTTGCCTCAGGTTTAGGCAGCAGGCGAATT
Source organism: Desulfitibacter alkalitolerans DSM 16504 (assembly GCF_000620305.1). Classification (NCBI taxonomy): domain Bacteria; kingdom Bacillati; phylum Bacillota; class Clostridia; order Neomoorellales; family Desulfitibacteraceae; genus Desulfitibacter; species Desulfitibacter alkalitolerans. Next base: position 261,890 of record NZ_KK211103.1, read on the forward strand.
ATTACCCTGGTGACTATACCTAATTGATTTTTGGAGCCAATGAAAAGGCTCATCAAGTCAAGGCCAGAAACGTATTTGATAATCTTACCACCAAGGACAATTACCTCGCCTGAGTATAAAACAACTTCCATGCCCAGGACAAATTCTCTCCACCTGCCATATCTGGCAGAATTAAAGCCTATGGTGTTGTTGGCAAGGGCTGTTATCAAAAAACTGTCATAATCCCAAATAGACACAGGCGGAAAATAAAAGCCTTGTTCCAGGAGCTGCCATTGCAAGCTATTAAGGGTCATTCCTGTCTGCACAGCTGCAGTTACATTATCCCTGTCAATTTCAATTAGTGCATTAAGCTTACTTAAATCAAGGACCAGTTTTTTTGCATTTTCCTCACTCAGATCATGATTGGGCTTTTCCCTGATGGTTATCTGGGCGTTAGCATTAGAGGCCAGCTTAAGCACACTGCTAACCTGATCTGTGTTTGCTGGATAAACCACCACCTTGCCTTTGTTCTCTTCCACATTTTCCTTTCCCACAACAGCAATTAACTGATTACCAAGGCTTTGTTCCATTGTATCTCCCCTCGCTAAATAGTTATAAGAACCTTGATTTTTATTAAAATAAAAAAATCAAGGCTGTACACCTTGACCCCTGAATTTAGGACTAAAAGGCAAATACACAAAGTACTTCGTATTCTGCATACCATTTCTTTTGCCTTCCCCTGTCCTTTTGCCTGAGAGAGTTAATCCTTCGGCGCTTGCACTACAAGTCTCTCCAGAGGCACGTCCCGAGCTGGTCCCATCACGTATATACTTGTGAACCTGAGAGTTTCAAGCCATAGACTCTTGCCCCTTCGGCTGGCACAATTCACCAATTTCCCAACCCTTTCATCCGTTTAATATTCTGTTTATTTCATTGTAGTTTACATTTCTGAAAAATGTCAAGAGTTTTACTATTAATATGTATTACAATTAACATAATAAAAATAAATGCAGATTAAGAGTTCAGCATTCAACTATAACCCAACCCTATCATTTTAACCTGCTTAGTATTAAAGCTGTGTAAATCTTTACAGCATCATAAAAGGATAATGGATCAAGTCCTGTAGATTCTGACAGCTTTTTTAGCCTGTATGTTAGGGAGTTGCGGTGAAGAAATAGCTTCTTGGCAGCCTCACTAACATTTAAGTTGCTGTCGAACAAAGCTATTAATGTTTTTTCCATCTCCTGCCGCTGCTTGGCTTCAATATGTTCAGCATTTGCCAAAAAAGAAGTAATCAGACTGCTCTTTATATTATCATCCATTGTGTCCAGGCCTTTTTCTAATAACAAATCTTGAATATGAAATACCTTTGCTTCATCATTCACCTTCATGCCAATTTTAATTGCGTCACATGCTTCTACATAGGAGGCCTTCAGATTCAGCCAGTGGATCTGCGTTGAACCAATTCCTATTACAGCATTAAAATTATGCTCACCTAATTTATTAGACAGCTCATTCATGCTTTTTATAAATGCAGCTTTGCTGCGCTGCTTATCATCCACTCTTTTTAAAACTACATACCTTCCGCTGCCCATATATACAATAAGGTTTTCCTTGTGCGAAAACTGGTATTCTAAAATCCTTAGAATTTCATCACTATGTATTTGTCTTTCCAATTCACTGCTCAATAAGCTTCTGTTATTCTGGCCACTAACCAGGTCAATTACAACAGCCTGCCTTTCTAAAAGAACATCTATCTCAAAGTTGCGGCCTCGCTCAATAAAAGAATCCAGATCAGAACCGAATTGTCCTAGTATAATATCTTTTATATAGTTATCCCGAGCATTTTTTTCAGCTCTAAGCTGCTTTGTTAAAAAATCCTGTCTAAACATCATTTCCGTAGTCATTTTAACCAGGGCACCATAATTTCTAATCTCTTCCGGATCACCTGTCATCCCAACTACTCCAATTATTTTATTATTAAACTCTATGGGATACAGGATTCCCGGTTGAACGCCTTTGTATTTTTTTGCTTTCTCCAGGGGAAACTCATCACTAAGTCCAGTTCCTATAACTTCATAGGCACCCTCATGAAAGGTATTCAGACGCTCTTTTTGCCCAGAACCAATTATATAGCCTTTGTCGTCAAAAATGTTAACATTAATTTTGATAATTTTCATTGTCTTATCAACGATTTCTTGTGCCAGTTCGTGGTTTAACAGCATAATACCCCTCCTTTAATATGACTATTATTTTCCTTGCAATTATAAATAATCCTTTTAAAGCAGTTTTTTAGCTTTAAAAATTTTACAGGATAATTAATTCTATTAAAGGAGAGGCTTCTTCCATGGCTTTATTCTATTTATTTAAAGAATAGTGAGGGTATCCATGTGGAAAGCTGCGGGAATAAAATAATTAATAATAATGTTATACTTAATGGTATTAAATATGGAAGTGCAGCTCTTGTAACTCTAGAAACTGGTATTTGTGCCACATCACTCATTACAAAAAGACATATGCCAAAGGGTGGCGTGATAATTCCAATTACTAATGCCAATATAAAAACTACTGAAAAGTGAATAACATCAATACCTGCCATATGCACTACTGGTAGTATGATTGGTGTCATGAGCAGGATAGCAGCAGTAGTATCCAAGAATGCTCCTACAGCTAAAGCTAGTAAGGCGATAATAATGAGCAGCCCTACCTCGCTTGTTGTAATACCTGTTAATGTAGATGCTATTAGCTGCGGCAGGCCGCCCAGGGTTAATATCCAGCTAAAGAAACCTGCAATTGCGAAAATGAACATGAAAACTCCTGTCATTTCCACAGCTTCTTTTAATGTATCCCATAACTTCCTAAGGGTTAATTCTCTGTAAACTATACCCAGTATTATGGCATAGTTTATAGCTAAGACAGCCGCTTCTGTGGGAGTTACTATACCCAGTAATATTCCTCCCAAAATAATTACTGGCGTCAACAAGGGGAAAAAAGACTTTAGAAAGGCTCTTAATACCTGCCCCCAGGGTACCCTTGTAATAGGCCAGCTTCTTCCTTCTTCAGTATATTTGGCTCTCCAGTAAACTAAACCCATAATACTAAGCCCGCACAATATACCAGGTATTATGCCAGCCAGGAAGAGCCTTCCAATAGAAATCTCAGCTGTAGCACCCAGGACAACCATTACAACACTTGGAGGAATTATAGGTCCAATTACTGCAGAAGCAGCAGTAAGTCCTGATGCAAAATCAGTAGTGTACCCTGCCTTTTTCATCATCTTTAATTCAACCTGCCCTAATCCCCCAGTATCACCAATAGCTGTACCAGACATTGAAGCAAACAACATACTGGCTAACGCATTGGAATGGGCAATTCCCCCTGGAAAACGACCAACCAAGCCAACGGCAAAATCAAAAATCCTATCAGTTACACCGGCACAGTTCATCATTCTACCTGAAAGCAAAAATGCTGGTAATGCTAGTAAAATAAAACTAAAAAGCGATCCGGTCATTCTATGACTAATGATTTCTATAGGTGCAGCTGGATTTAATATAAGATAGCTTAAGGAGGCAACTCCCAGGGCAAAAGCAATGGGAGCACCTAAAATCATAAAGAGCAGAAATAAAAATATTAGTACCAATACTATAGTCAAAATATAACCTCCTCTCCCTGGAACATCCCTGCTTTTCTACAGGTTATAATTCGGCACTTCTGGAACCATGTTGAACTGCTGTACTGCCTTTTTCGAGAATTTCTAAATTTCGGTAAATATACACTAAAACCATATATATTCCCGAGGTGAGAGGAGCCAAGTAATATATACTTCTAGGTATATTTAAGGCCACACTAAAGTGCCTTCCTGTAGCTCCATATAATTTAAAAGCTCCAAAGATCATTACAATTAAAAACACTAAAATAAAAATGTTTAGAATAAACTCTAATACAACAGCAGTTTTTGGGGAAAGCTTTTGTGGCAATAAATCTATTGCCACATGCTTGTTTTTTGCAACTGCAACAGCCGCCCCAAGGAAAGCTATCCAAACGAATAGGAATACCCCTAACTCTTCAGTCCAGGCAAATGGAGAGTTAAAAACATAGCGACTAATTATACCAGTAGTAATGGTTATTATAACTAAAGCTAAACAAAATGCTCCCAAGGTAACCTGTATTTGTGCTCCAACTTCTATTATTTTTTTTAGTAAGTTTTTTAAGCTTTTCACTATTATCCCCCCTGCCAGTATAGAGGCACTCTATTTTAATTCTTGAATTTGCTTGAACAATCCTTTACTCCAAACCCCTTCTTGTTCAAGTTTATCTGCTGCTTCAAACATGAGGGCAACAAAGGGCTCAACGTCAATATCTTCGATGATTATTGCTCCTTCATTTTTTAAGTTTTCTACTACTTTATCTAAATTACTGCTTACCTGCTCAGTATACCAGTGCCCTGCTTCAGCAGCTGCTTCAATTAAGACCTGCTTTTGATTATCACTTAAGCTGTTAAATTTGTTTTCATTTATTAAAACTGCCAGGTTATCTCGAATATGGTTAGTCATTGTAACATAAGGTGCCCCTTCATAAAACTTCATTGAATAAACTGCATCCAATGGGCCTTCGGCCGCATCTACTACTCCCTGGGATAAGGCTAGATACACTTCACCCCAGGCAATCTGAGTTGGACTTGCTCCTAGTGCACGCACTGACTCAAGATATGTTCTAATCTCTGGCACCCTCATTTTGAGCCCACTCATGTCCTCTATAGAGTTAATTGGTTTATTTGAAACCATTACACGGGGAGCTCTTAAATATCCCTGATTTAAAACCCTAACATTTCTTTCTTGTAAAAATGTCTCTTCAACCCTGGTCATTAATTCACTATTTAGATACTTTTTAAAGTGCTCTTCGCTGGAAAAGGCAAAGAATAAACTGTCTACCTGCTTGTCAGGCACAAACTGGGCAATGAATGAAGCTGCATCAATAAACATGTCTTGAGAACCCATCATAACTCCTTCAATCTGACTGATTGCATCTCCAAGCTGGGAAGCGGGATATACTTGTATTTCAATTGTTCCGCCGCTTTTTTCTTTAGCTATTTCCGCCATCTTGTACATTGCCTTTGTAGCATTATCTTCCGTTGACTGGATTCCACCATAGGTCAGGGTTACTTTTTTTTCATCATTATTGCTACCACTGTCAGCGTTATTGTCCTTGCCACCACAACCAACAGCCAAAAATGCTACTAAGCTCAACACTAATGCCAATACAACTGCCTTTAGCATATTTCCTCTCATTTATAAACAACCTCCCTGAATTTAGTCTTAATTTCTCTTGAAATTTTGTGCAGCATCAATAATGGCTCTTACATTTTCTACTTTTGTTTTGGGCGCTAAACCTCCTCCACCAGATAATAAAAATCCTCCACCATTCCCTCCCTGCTTTATAGCCTCAACAGCACAATCATATATTTCTTGATAAGATTTTTTCTGGACTACCTTAACAGGGTCTAAATTTCCCATCAAGCATAATTTATCGCCCACTGCCTTTTTGATTTGAGCTACAGGATCAGCTCCAAAGTTATAAATATTGAAACCTATTTGAGTCAGCTTGTCATAAACATGATTTGACCTGCCCTCATTATGCCAGAGCCTTAAATTGGCATAATTAAATTCTTGGAATATTCTCTTTAAATAAGGCATAAAAAACTCATCAAAGTGGGCTGGCGAAAGCTGGGTGCTTACATGGTCAACAACAAACAGTCTAGATAGTTTTCCATTGCATTTTTCCTGGGCTTTTATCCAACTTATTAATCCCTCTGTAACAATATCTAATAGCTTATGAACCATGGCAGTATTAATAAAAAAATCAATAAAAAATTTGTCATACCCTCTAAGCATCGCTGCAGTTTCCACTGGTCCAATGATAAAGGCGTGTCCCTCAAAATATCCATAGTCTTTACTTAAAAAAGCCTTGGCATTTTTCCTCAAATATGACCATTCTTCCAGGACCCTTGGCATCAAACCATCAGTATTGGGATTTATTTGCTTTAATTTTAGAATATCATCTATTTCATGAATGCATCCATGGGCATAAGGTGCATCGTCATCTAACCATAATAGCTCTGAGCCATATGCCGAGGCTTCAACTACAACTCCATAGTCAGGGAATATTCCCGGAAACAAAATTGCTTCTGGAAAAGTCTCCTGCAGTTTAGTTAATATATTTAATTTAATGTCTGGATTTAAGTAATACTCCTTGCAATTAACACCAAACATACTTGGCATCCAGGGTGCCACATCCCATAGGGCTACAGGTACTGGATAGGTTTCTTCAAAATTCATAGCTTTATTTAATCTGTCTACTACATTCATCAAGCCAACCTCCCGCTTTCTCCATATTTTATTGCTTCCACTGCTTTTTTAACTGAATTAACAATACTATTTTCAATTTGTCTTTTTAGCAGGCTTTTGGAAACTGGAAAAAATGCAGTTTTCTCCATGTCCACAATACCTGGATCTTCCTCCATACCTTCCTGCATAATACCTAGAACTGGTATTTTATATTTTTTTGATAATCTGGCTATTACTTTGGGAATACTGCTGTTAACCTTGCTGTCTGGTAATTTGCCGCAGCCCGTTACTACTAAATCAATGTGCTCCTTTTTCATCAGGGTTTCCATTTCTAATAAATCAGCAATTGTTTCAGCTCCACTACACAGCCTTGCTCCCAAAACAGCCATAAGCCCAGCTGCTATTCCCCCTGCTGCACCTGTTCCTGGAATATCCTTAACCCTTTTCCCAAGCTGGCGTTCTACTACATAAGCAAAATTCAGCAGGGTTTCATCTAATACTTTTGCTGCCTCAAGTGAAGCTCCTTTATAAATTGCGAAGGAAAAAGATGTGCCCGTTATTCCACATAGGGCATTATTTACATCGCATAAACCAATAAAACTTACATTATTTATTTGTCGGGATACCTTTGAAACATCAATTGCAGCCAATTGTTTTAGTCCTATTGCTCCCTTGGGTATTTGCTCCCCCCTTGCATTTAACAATCTAACTCCCAGGGCCTGCAGCATACCAGCACCTGCATCATTAGTTGCAGAACCTCCTAATCCTACGTATATTTTCTTACATCCTTGCTGTACGGCAGCAGAGATTAGTTCTCCAGTTCCGTAAGATGTTGTGTACATGGGGTTTCTATAATCTTTTATTAAAGACATTCCTGAGGCAGATGCTACTTCCACAACACCTGTCTCTCCATCATTTAATAGAGCATAGCTTCCTCTCACAGGTTCACCAAGGGGCCCAGTTACCTGTTCATGGTAAAGCATTCCTCCCCTTGCTTTGACCAGAGCTTCTGCAGTACCAGAATCTCCATCAGTTATCATGAATTTTCTAACTGAAGCATAAGCATGCTGTTGTTTAATGCCTAGTTCTATCAAAGAAGCCACATCATATGACGTAAATAAATCCATTAAACCACTTGATGCTATAACAATTTTTTTCATCACTCCACCTGCAGGCTAATATTTTTTAAATAATTTAAAAAGTCTATATATTAATTTTGGCTTGGATGCATATTTTCCTCCAGCACATTGCATAAGATAACAAGTGTAAAATTCTAAATTTTCTTGCTAATTGCACAATTATAAAATAATGTAAATATTATTATTAATACTTTCAATGCCTATGTTCTAATTCTAAATTCAGTTTTTGAGAATTGTATTTACAAACAAAAACCGTCAACAAAGTTTTTAAACACTTTGTTGGCGGTTTATTATTGCTAATTATGCAGCTTCATATCACCAAGCTTAATCAAATCTTTCCCTCGCATAAATTCAGATATTGCCAAGGTCAAGACTATGGGCAAAATGAAATGCAGAAGTCCTATTTTCAAAAGAACAGTTGTACTAAAGCCCATTGCATCCAGGGTTCCAAATTGTCCCACAAGCCCACTTGTTCCCATTCCTGCTCCAGCTGCTACATTTTCCATACGGAAAATAGTGGTGGATAATGGCCCAATAATTGCACCGGCTAAGGTGGGTGGTATCCATATTAGTGGGTTTTTTACAATATTAGGAATTTGGAGCATGGAAGTCCCTAAACCTTGTGATACTATACCACCCCATCCATTTTCACGAAAACTAGCCACAGCAAAACCAATCATTTGTGCACTACAACCTACAGTAGCCGCCCCAGCAGCTATTCCTCTTAAATCCAGCATAATAGCCAGAGCAGCACTAGAAATAGGCAGGGTAAGAGTCATGCCCATTAACACAGATACTATAGTCCCCATTAAGACAGGCTGCAACTCAGTTGCTTTCATTATAAGTACTCCCAAGGAAGACATTAACTGGCCAATTACAGGACCAACAAATGTACCGGCAGCAACGCCTGTAATAATTGTCATAATAGGTGTAATAATAATATCAATCTTCGTTTCCCTGGAAACCAACTTCCCAAACTCAGCACCAATAACTGCCGCCACAAAACAGCCTGCAGGCCCACCTAATTGATAACCAGCCATCCCAGTAACAGTAGAGGAAAACAAAACCAAGGGAGGGGCTTTTAAACCAAAAGCAACTGCCACCCCAATTGCCGGACCTGCCATTGCCATGGCACTTGTTCCATAAGTAATTAAAATCTCCAATCCTGTTCTTTCCCCCAACACTTTAAGGATTAAACCCACTATTAAAGAACTAAAAAGCCCCAGAGCCATGGCACCCAATGCTTCAACACCATAGCGTTTTATTGTAAATTCAATATTTTTTCTCTTTAGAAAACCTGAGATGCCTGCATTTTCGGTCATTAATTACTAACCTCCCATTCTCTATTTTTCTAACTTTAGGATACTAAATACCATCATATATATTATTTTTTTCCTCTTTCTTCTTAATAATTTACATTATCCTTCATATTGCCAACAGAAACAATAAAAATCAGACTCTCATTGCCTGATTTTTATATGCATTCATAATTAAAATACTTATTACTCTTAAAAGACCTTGGCCAGAGCCAGTTCCTGCCCGGCTTCAAGATGGTCCCTGCGAAGTATTTCCATGGCCTCTGACAGATTTTCCTGTCGAATTGCTTCCACAAATTTGTAGAGGCCAGCTATAATCTCTTCAACATGTCCTTCTCTTTTTTGGGACATTAGACCAATACGAATTAGTTCATCTTGATTACTTCTGTAGATGCGATTAATCCGTTCATTCTCATAAATGCTGACAATTTCCATGTGCATCTCAGTATCAGCCAGCTCCCATTCATAGAGATCTTTTTGAGAAGCCTTAATGCGCACAACCTTCTCTTCAATTCTATGGGAGTATTCCCAGGTTTTTTTTAGATCAAATATCATCTCCAGTGCATTACTTTCCAAAAGGCTGCGGATTTGATATATTTCTAAAACATCCTTCCTGGTAATGTCTTTAACCCGAATTTTTTTGCGATAGTCAGCAATAAGCCACCCTTCATTTTCCAAACGCCTGACTGCCATACGAATGGGCATTCTGCTGGTTTGTAATTCCTGGGCTAGGCCTGCTTCTGTTAGAGATGAACCAGGCGGATAAGTCAGATTTATTATTCTTTTCTTGATGATTTCATAGGCCATATCCATAAGGGACTGACCTGTATCTGGACTTCCCATTATATCACTCCACAACTAAATATTGTTACCTCCCACTGTCCTTGATAAATCCGCCACCTGCCCTTATGGGAACACCAGGCTTTTGCAGGGACAAAAATTTAGCTCGTTCCAGGATTTCCTCCTGTGATGGCGGCATTATATCTTTTAAGGCATACTCTAATTGAAGATGCCTGTAAGTTTCCATTCCCAGGCGATGGTAAGGCAGCAGTTCTATTTCTTTAAGCTTTTTGAGATTTTTGCAAAACCCAGCAGTTGCTGCTAGATTGGCATCTGAATCATTGATGCCAGGGATCATTGGGACACGCACAATTACATGCACCGGATAAGGCGACTGGTCAATCCTTCGAAGATTATCAAGAATTAAAGAGTTATCAGTGCCAACCAACTTTTTATGCTGCTGCGGATCCATATGCTTGATGTCCACATAGATAACATCCAGCCACTGTAAAATTGACTTTACCTTTTCCCAGGAGGCCTGAAGGCTGGTTTCCATGGCAGTGTGAATTCCTAGCCCCTTGCAATTTCGTAAGACTTCCGATACAAAATCTGCCTGGCTTAAAGGCTCACCACCACTTAAAGTAACACCGCCTCCTGAATGAAAAAAGAATATTTCATCTTTTGTAATTTCACGCACTGCTTCTTCTACGGACATACAGGTGCCATACTTTTTTAAAGCATTACGCGGACAGTTTATGACACAATGAAAGCACTTCCTGCAGCTTGAGCTTGTGTATTTTATTTTTGAACCATCTTCTGTGCTAGAAAGAGCTCCCCCGGGGCAGGATGCGACACATGTACCACATCCCACACAGCTATTACAAGCATATCCTAGTTCAGGATCGGGACTCTGGGACTCAGGAGTTGAACACCAGAGGCACTTTAGAGGACACCCCTTTAGGAAAACCACCGTTCTCAAGCCCTGGCCGTCATGGATGGATGACCGTTCAATTCTTAGAACAGTCCCCATCATCGTATTGGTTTGCTTCATTAGTTCACCCCACAGAAATCCCATGGTGTATGGTACGTCCAATTATCTCATCCTGCACATCCTTACCCAATTCTACGAAATAAGCTGTATAGCCTGCCACACGAACCAGCAGCCCTTTATATTCATCAGGGTATTGCTGGGCACGAATCAGCTTTTCCTGATCAATTACATTAAACTGCACATGGTATACGCCAAGGCTGCACATACTCTTGAGCAAATTCATCATCTGGGTTATTCCATTTTCCGTGTTTAACATTGCTGGCTCAATTTTCATATTTAACAATGTCCCCTGGACAAACCTAGCATGGGGAATTCTTGCAACTGATTTGAGGACGGAACCAGGGCCGTTAAAATCTGTACCTCCACTGGGGCTAACCCCATCAGCAAGGGGACTCCAGGCTCTGCGCCCAGATGGAAGGGCGCCAACCTCCAGGCCAAAGGGAGTATTTCCAGAAACAGGCAAGATGCCAGGTGTCATACGGCCATATTTGCTGCTGTATTGTTCAATCTCATCTGCAATAAAAGTAAACATATCCCCTGCTATATCATCTACCATGGGATCGTCGTTTCCATACTTGGGAGCATCAAGGCATAGCTTGTAAAGCCTTTCATACCCTTGAAAATCCTTGTCCAAGGCAGCTAATAGTTCTGACATGGTAGCCTGCTGCTTCTCGAAAACAATATACCTGACTGCTGCAAGGCTATTGATAAGGTCGGCCACACCAATAAGAATAATTCCATTCCCAGTATTGTATTTTGCTCCGCCCCAGGCATAATCCTTTGCCCTTTGGATGCACTCTTTAAAAGTCAATGAAAGGGCAGGACATGGGCGATTCATACCAATTTCGTCTATGACATGGCTTCCCTTTACTACTGCTTTTACAGCATATTTTATATGGGTCTTTACTGCTGCAAGAAAATCATCATATGTCTTGAAATCAAGTGGGCTGCCGGTTCTTGCAGAAATGTATTTCCCGCTTTTTCTATTTTTCCCATCTAAAAGGGCAAATTCAACCATGCTGCCCAGATTAATATCTGCAAGGGCAGTATACTGACGCAATCTTCCTTCAAGGTTGGTTTCCACACATCCGCAGGGATTCCAGTTTAAGGCCTCTCTTAAGGGAATACCCTTGTTCATAAGCATCATAATTCCCAGATCATCATTATGAAACGCTGGAAAACCTGTTCCAAGGCTCACCAGTTCAACAACCTTTCTCAAAAAGGAGTTGGGGTTTTTGGCCAAGCTATAACGTACTGAAAGTGATGGTTGGTATAACTGGACATCCATTGTTGCCTGGAGAATCATATAGGAAAGGTCATTTACTGCATCCCTGCCGGTATGATCTACACCTCCAACACACACATTCTGAAACATGGGATACCCTGCGGCAAACTCTGCCGTGGTTGCATCCTGGAAAAGGCATGGCTCACTAAACTTTATCCACAAGCAATCAAGAAGCTCCTGGGCCTCATCAGGTGTAATACGCCCAGCATCTAGATCGGCCTTGTAGTAAGGCCAGAGATACTGATCCATTCTTCCCGGGTTATAGCTGGCAGCATTTTGTTCCATAAAAATACATATATGATAGAGATAAAAGGATTGAAGGGCTTCTCTAAAGGTTCTTGCAGGATTTGCAGGAACATAACGGCATATTTGTGCTATTTCCTGGAGCTCTCTTTTTCTCTGAGGGTCCTCTTCTATGGAAGCCAGGCGGTCAGCTTCAGCAGCATAGCGCTCGGCTAATTTCATTATACCCTCGGCCACAATGAGCAGGGCTTTTAAATAGTAGTCCTGCTCGTAATGGCCAGGTATGGTTATATCCAGTTCTGCTCTCCTCTTTTCTACTACCTTTATTATTCCAGCTATCCCTTCTTTAATAAGCCATTCATAACCGGCAGTGGTTTCTCCCCATCCTCGAACAGCCTTACGGTCAATATAAACCACTCCATTATCCCGCAATTCACGGGTATCATCAGGAATCTGGGCAAGCCACTCTTCATAATTTGATTTGCCTTTCCAATATGGCCTGATCTGCCCTTCGAAAACTTTTCGATCCTCAGGTTTGAGATAAAAGGGATCATACTTGCGCTCACTAATTGTTTCCAATTCATCATTAAGTACTGACCAACAGGAATCTGCACACAAGATGCCAGCTCGTATCTTGCTTCCAGAACAGCCAACAATCAACTCATCATCCCATATGGTTACAGTTTTTTCCAAACATTGTTTACGGAAGGCTTTAGCTTTTCGTACCACTAGCGGTTCACCTTCAGCCTCTTTAAAACCCTCAGTAAGTATCCTTGCATTTTCCAGGTCCATCTCTGGGCGGGTTTCGAGGACTCTATTCTTAAGTCGCTTTATACGTTCCATATACCCTGGCTGCTGCCCTTTATCAGACATATGAACCACCTCCACTATTTATTAATGTCCAGACGCACAATTTTAGTTTTTAGACCTTTTGGTCTTTTTTGGGACCCAATTTTTATTTTGGGATCCTAAAATATTTATATCACCCTATCATACATATGTCAATTCATATTAAAAATTCTCATCTAACCCCTGACACAATGATAAAGCAATTTTGAAGATTTTTTAAATTTTTTGTGAAGAAAAAGGTTTTTGGTGCCAATTTATCGAATTTGGCAAATAATAAATAAACAAGGGGGGATTAGTATGTTTAAAAAACTATTAATTTGTAGTGATTTATCAGATGCATCTAATGCTCTAATTAATTGTGTGGGCCAACTTAAAAACGCAGGAGTTGAAGAGGCACTGCTGCTGCATGTAGTTTATGAAACTATTCCTTTTGAAACTGAAGAGGTTCAATTAGAAAGATTAAAACCTATCATAGATGAGAACCATCCTACTTCACAAGCTATATTGGACAAGCTAGAAAACCAGAGAAGTATTTTAGATGCAGCCGGCATTAAAACAGTTATAAAAACTGTTCATGGTATACCTTCCCAGGTAATAACAGAGGAGGCAGAAAAGCAAAAGGCATCTGCAATATTCATGGGCACCCATGGCAAGGGAATTTTAAAGAGAGCTACTATAGGAAGTGTATCCTCTGAAGTCCTTACCATGACAAGGATACCTGTCTTTCTAGTTAAGACTACAATAAGCAAGGATGAAGTCACCCTTGCCTGCAAAAGAATGTTTAATCGCATATTGTACCTAACTGATTTTTCAAAAACAGCAGTAAGGGCACTAGATTATGTAGAAAAACTTGTTGGAGATTTAAAGGTACCAGTTACTATACTCCATGTACAGGATACAGTAGATATTGACGGTTTAATTCACTCAGTTCCTGAATTAGATCCTAAAGTAATCAAGGATATTCAAGATAGAAACACTAAAGCAGTTGAGAATGATTTAGTGTCTATAAAAACCAAGTTAGAGGCTGCTGGAGCTGCCAATGTAGATTACCAGCTTGCCAAGGGGCGGCCTATTGATGTGATTATGAAAACCATTGAGGATAATAAGGATCTATCCCTTGTAGTAATGGGAAGCCAGGGCAAGGGCTTTGTAAAAGAATTGTTTATGGGAAGCCTAAGCCTGCAGGTAACCCGTTACTCCCCAATCCCAGTGCTGCTTATACCAGCAAAGTCCTAAGAGCAAAGTTTACATCTATAACAATCCGGCTTTTAGTTTATCTAAAAGCCGGATTGTTAGTAATTTGCTATATCCCTGCATTATAAAATGTCAATTTGTCAAGCCTGACCCTCAATTCTACTCAATTCTAAAGGAGGATAATCGTTAATGGATAGTGAGAAGATTTATGATTTAATGGAAAAGCTTTACATTGAAATGCAGAAAGGCTTTGAAAAGGTAGACAAGCAGTTCCAGCAGGTAGATAGTAAAATAGACAGTTTGGATAACAGAATAGACAGTTTGGATAACAGAATAACTAATTTAGAAAACGAACTAAAGGATGTTAAAAAAGTTGTCTTAAAAATAGAACATGACCATGGGGATAAACTAAAAGCCCTATTTGATGGATTTAAACAGAATTCAGATAAGCTTGACCGTATTGAAGCAGAGGTAACAAAACACGATGAATTTATCCTAAAGAAAATAATTAAATAATCCTTGGAGGTTTAAGGGGACATATATGTTTTCTAAAAACTTCCAAAGAAAGTGCTATCTAAGATTGAACTAAGTGAAAACATAAAACTCCATGGGTTAAGGCTTAAAGATATAAAAACAACAGCAAATATATACGCTCATGTAACGCCTAAGAAAAAAGAAAAAGCCGCCCATAAAATGGACGGTTTGTTAAGAAAACATTCCTAATTACATTACAATTGCATTACATTGGATAATTTGCAGATTATCCAAAACTTAAAATCCTTTGATTTCAATGGAGCCCACAGCCGGACTTGAACCGGCGACCTTCGCCTTACCATGGCGACACTCTGCCTGCTGAGCTATGTGGGCGCATAATGAAAGAGGACACACCCCATTATAGCTAGATTCTGGAATCGGGGAATGTCCCCGCTAAAATGCCTTAAAATAAAAATTGGTTGCGGGGGAAGGATTCGAACCTACGACCTTCGGGTTATGAGCCCGACGAGCTGCCAGCTGCTCCACCCCGCAACGAATGTTGTTAATGCTATTAAATTAAATATGGTGGAGAGGACTGGATTCGAACCAGTGAAGGCTGAGCCAGCAGATTTACAGTCTGCCCCCTTTGGCCAACTCGGGAACCTCTCCATATAAATGTCAGTCATTGTTTCTCGTTGACTGACAAAAGTTATTATATCATGCTGCTAGAATTAAGTCAATAAAAATATGATGGCAATTTATGGTTTAAGCTTCCCTTTTTTCAAGGTATCTTTCTAGCTTTCTCTTGACCCTTTGAAGGGCATTGTCAATGGACTTAACATGTCTTTTCAACTCGTATGCTATTTCCTGGTAGGATTTGCCCTCTAAATATGACATTAAAACCTTCCACTCAAGAGAACTTAAGATCTCGCCCATTTTTTCCTCAATATCACCAAACTCTTCCTGGCTAATAATTAGTTCTTCCGGGTCGGTAATTTTGGAGCCGGAAATAACGTCTAGCAATGTTCTGTCAGAGTCTTCGTCATAAATGGGTTTGTTAAGAGATACATAAGAATTCAGAGGAATGTGTTTCTGTCTTGTGGCAGTTTTAATAGCTGTAATAATCTGTCTGGTAATGCACAGTTCAGCAAAAGCCCTAAATGATGAGAGCTTGTCGCAGCGAAAATCTCTAATGGCTTTATAAAGACCAATCATGCCTTCTTGAATAATATCTTCCCGGTCGGCTCCGATCAAAAAATACGACCTGGCTTTGGCCCTTACAAAATTCTTGTACTTATTAATTAAATACTCTTGAGCTGCATCGTCTCCTGCCTGAGCAATTTCCACAATGTCTTCATCAACCAAAACTTCGTAGCTAAGATACATATCGCTTTGAGCATTTACACTCATGGCATCGCCTCCACTTGAAGTTTAAATAAAAAGGTATTTCTATAATAAATACCCTCTAAAAGTATATTCATTTATAAATACCCTCATCACAACTATACGCAAGTCTTGTACACAACTTGCCAAAAACTTTCACGGAGGCAAACAAATTAGTTTGTCCATCTCAACGCCATAATTATACATTAAAATGCTTCTAAAATCAACTTTATTTTCCTCAACGTGGTTTGCGCCGCCATTCTTCCAGCTTTTTTTTAATTTGCAACTCAAGTCTATCTTCTATGGATTTAATCTTTATGGGTGAATTACTGGACTTAGAATTAATTATTTCTTCTGCAGCAGTTAACCTGTGCATAAGCTCCCTAGACGTCATCCTTAAAGCACCTTTTCCAAGGATAATTCTCTGCTCATTCCAGTCATTGGTTACAACTGTGATCTTACTGCGTGAGGGAATTTCACTAATCATTCTTTCAATCAATGCATCAGCCGTTTCTCCTGCCTTTGTATAAAAAATCTGCACCCTGCCCTGATTAAAGACTGTTCGCATTTTAGCATCAGACAGGTGGGCATCAAAGACAATAATTATATTTATATCCTGTATTCCCTGATAATTCTGCAGCATTTCAATTAGTTTATCCCTGGCCAATTCCAGGTTGTCATTTTTTAGTTCTATTAATAAAGGCCAGCTATTTATAATATTATAGCCATCTATAATTAGATATTCTTCCAACACATCACCTACTTATTGCCATGCCTAAAATATTCTTTGTTTTAAGGCTTCATACAAACATATTGAAGCTGCTACAGATGCATTCAGGGAGCTTATATTACCAACCATGGGCAATCTTATTAAAAAATCGCATTTTTCTTGAACCAGGCGGCTAATGCCCTTGCCCTCTCCGCCAACAACAAGCACAAGGGGCATCTTCAAATCAACTTCATAGATTGTCTTTTCACCCTTTGCTTCACAGCCAACAACCCAGAAGCCCATTTCCTTTAATACAACAATTGTCTGGGCCAGGTTGGTAACCCGTGCCACAGGCACATATTCTATGGCACCGGCACTTGCCTTGCTTACAATTCCTGTTAATCCCACATTGCGTCTGTTAGGTATAATCACTCCCGCAGCACCTACTGCATCACAGGTTCGAATAATTGCGCCAAGGTTATGGGGATCTTCTATGCCATCAACCATTAATATTACAGGGGCTTCTGACAAGGGTTTTCTATGCACAATCTCTTCCAGGGGCACATATTCCTTAACAGCTACCATGGCTACAATACCCTGGTGTTTATTTGTTTCAGCAAGATCATCAAGCTTTGTTTTAGCAACATTTTGAACAGGAATTTTATTAGCTTTTGCAATATTTATAATCTCTTTGAAAACCCTATCCCTGGTGACACTTTCACCTAAAAATATTTTATTGATCTCGCGCCCTGCCCTAAGTGCTTCTAAAACAGAATTTTTTCCTGCAATGGCTTCATTCATTTAGTATACCTCCGTGTCAAAGGTTAAGACTTTACCTGAAGTGACTGGTATCTTGATAATACCTGATCTCTATTGCCGCAAGTCATTTTTCCTTCAGGGCACTTTGTAGTAACACAGCTCGGTCCTGCCTGGGAGAAGATGTTTGGAGCTACTTCCTTAACAGCCTTAAGCATTTGCCAGGCCAGCTCCCTTATTTCCCACTGGGCCCTGCTGCAGCATCTAAGTTTAAAAAAGTGATATAACTCTCTAGCATTCATGGTTAGAATCATTTTAGTTTCTGCAGCATTGGGTAAAATAAACCTGGCATCCTCCTCCGCTCCAGAATTTTTTCCTCCCAGGATTTCATACCATTTGTTATACCATGACTGCATCTGCTTCATTTGTGCAATGTATTGGCTTACATAATTCTCACCTAATTCCTTTATACGTGGCGGTATTATGTAATTAAAGGTTTCTTCATCATTTGCTGTTTCCGATACATATCTTTGTGACTTTACACTAAAGCTTGCTATTCTATGCCTTGTGATCTGGGCCAGCAGTGCCCTGGATACTCCTTCAATGCCAAAGGTAAAGGATACATGCTCTATTGTAGATAAATGACCCAGGGATAGTATCTTACTTATGAAATTCTCAAGCTCACCTGGAACCAGGCCTCCCTTCAGTTCATGAATGTCAAGGGGCGAATAGCATAATTTTGCTGCCAGGGCTACTACTTCTTCAGGCTCTGACGTATATTTGATTAAAGCTACATTTAAGCTGGTTTCTCCCATAATAATTCATCCCACCTATGCTTCTTTTTCTAGCTCTAGCATGTTTAATATCTCCATTAATCGTTCCTTTTTGTTTTGCAAATATAAGTACCCTAAAAGGCTTTCCAGCCCCGTGCTGTACCGGTAGTCTGCCACATCAGCGTTTTTTGGCACTGTAGACTTTGTGTTTCTACCCCTTTTCATTATTCTAATCTCATCCTCATTTAGGTTTTCAGTAATTTTTCTTGCAAAGTCGGCCTGGGCTGATGCCTTGACATATTTTATTGACTCGCAATGCAGCTGATTAACCTTTGATGGACCTCGTGTAACCAGGTGAGTTCGAACATAAAGCTCATACACTGCATCGCCAATATAAGCCCAAACAAGGGGATTCATGAATTCTGGATTAACGTCATTAGCTTCCAGGTTAAGATCTAGATCCATCTCCCTGCTCCTTCTGTAATAATTTCCACTTGGTCCCCTGGGGACTGTCCTCTAATACAATACCCTTTTCTTTAAGCTCATCTCTTATTTTGTCTGCAAAGGCCCATAGTTTTTGCTGACGAGCATGGGCCCTAACCCCTATGAGTATATCCATGAGATCGTTTGCCAAACTATCTGAGGCCTTGTCTGGGTCATCCTTTGTATCAAAGAGCAGGCCTAAAACATTACCCCCTAACTGTTTTAAAGCTGCTGCTGCTTTATTAAGAGCTTCTTTAGTTTTTTCTGTAATTACAAAGGACGGAGAATTTATAATACCATTAATCTCTCTTGCAAAATCAAATAACGCCGCAATGGCAAGGGCGGTATTAAAGTCATCATCCATTGCTTCAGTAAATTTTCTTTCAAGATCTTCTACTATATTATATATTATATTGTACTCTTTATCTTCCTGTTGTACAGGGCTTTCCAGAAGCTTTGATAAGGTTGTGCTCAAGTTTTTTATTTTTTCCAGGCTCTTGGTGGCTACAACTAATTTCTCATCATCAAAGTCCAAGGGGCTTCTGTAATGTGTTGCCAGGAGGTAGAATCTAACTGCATCTGGCGAGAACTTCTCCAGTATCTCTCTTACCAGAAAGAAATTGCCTAGAGACTTTGACATTTTCTCTTGATTTACAGTGATGAAGCCATTATGCAGCCAATACCTGGCAAAACCACAGCCACAGGCCTGTGATTGGGCAATCTCATTTTCATGATGGGGAAAAACCAGGTCATGACCTCCACCATGAATGTCAAATTGTTTTCCCAGGTATTTTAGTGACATGGCAGAGCACTCAATATGCCATCCAGGTCTTCCCTGGCCCCAGGGACTATTCCAGGAAAGTTCCCCTGGCTTTGCTTTCTTCCACAGTGCAAAATCCAGTGGATTTTTTTTGCGTTCATCAACTTGAATTCTGGCACCTGCTTTTAATTCATCAAGACTTCTGCCAGACAGCTTACCATAACCTTCAAATTCCCTTACATCAAAGTAAACGTCCCCGTCAACTTCATAAGCAGCACCACTAGCAATTAATCTATCAACCATTTGAATAATATCATCTATATGCTCACTAACCCTCGGGTGTACGTCAGCCCTTTTTACATTTAGCTTGTCAGCGTCCTTGAAGTATTCTTCAATGTATTTTTTTGCCAGATCTAGAGGAGCTATGCCCTCCTCCCTTGCCTTGTTAATAATTTTATCATCTATGTCAGTAAAGTTTTGCACATAGGTTACACTATAGCCCCTGTATTCAAAATATCTTCTAATGGTATCAAAAACTACTATGGGCCTGGCATTCCCAAGATGAATAAAGTTGTAAGTGGTAGGGCCACATATATACATCAAGACTTTATTTGCTTCAATTGTCTCCAGTGGCTCCTTTTTTCTCGTTAAGGTATTATAAAGCTTAATCATTTTTTTGTTTCCTCCAGCTCTTTTATGCGGTCCTCAAGTTTTCTTATACGCTCCTCCAGGCATTCTATCATTTCAGAGACGGGATCTGGTAATTTGCCATGATTTAAATCTATGGCACTATCTTTTTGCACATGAACACAGGTGGCAACCTTTGCGCCATCTCTCTTAACAATTCTACCAGGTACTCCCACAACTGTACAGTTAGGAGGCACATCCTTTAAAACTACTGAGCCCGCACCAATTTTAACATTATCACCTATGGTTATGGAGCCTAATACCTTGGCACCTGTGCTGACAACCACGTTATTGCCAATTGTAGGGTGCCTCTTGCCCTTTTCCTTGCCGGTCCCCCCAAGGGTAACTCCCTGGTATAGGGTTACATTAGAGCCTATCTCTGTGGTTTCTCCAATTACCACACCCATTCCATGGTCTATAAAAAGCCCTTCTCCAATCTTTGCTCCAGGATGTATTTCTATGCCAGTAAAGAATCTGCTTATCTGCGAAAGAAAACGTGATAAAACTATAAAGTTCCTTTTGTACAGCCAGTGGTTGAGACGATGCATTAAAACAGCATGAAAACCAGGATAATTCAGGATGACCTCTAATACACTTTTAGCTGCAGGGTCTCTCTCAAAAATTATTTGAATATCTTTTTTAATTCTCTTAAACACGATATCTCCCCCTATTTTTCAAACGGTATATTTACATTATTATTCTATTATTCCTAAAAACATATAGGCTCACTAAATAAAGTAAAATAAAATAAAAAATCCTTCGCTAATCTATCAGAGGCGAAGGATTCCCGCGGTTCCACTCTGTTTGGATAATAATATCCCACTCGTACAGCCAATAACGAGGCCAGGCGTAACTACCTAATTAAATAAAACAATTCAGCAGTTAGGTTTCCAGGTGCATTCACCGGCTTAAACCAGATCCTTTCAGCCAAATGGGATCCTCTCTGTAGATTGTACCACCGATTACCCTCCCGGGCATTACCTTTTACCAATTTTTTGTTTCAAATTATAAGGCCTATAGGATTGATTGTCAACTATATTTGTGACAGGGAATTATTTATTCTTTTAGCAATTCTCTCTGGCCCCAGCAGAGGTATTAAGTCATGCATCTCCGGCCCCTTAGTTTTACCTGTAAGGGCCGCTCTTATAGGCATGAATACCTTTTTACCCCCAAGGTTTAAATCTGTACAAATCTCCTTTAGTATATCCTTGACTTCCTCTGGATGCAGGGCCCTTTTTTCAACCTTCTCTTGTAAAACCCTTAGTACATCTGGAACCTGCTCACCCTTTAATGCTTCAAGGGCCTTATCATCCTCCATTTTGAATTCATCATTAAAAAACACATCTACATATTCAGGTATTTCTGCCATGTATGAAACATAGTTTCTAGCTACACCCACAACTCCCTGGAGCCATTTTTCATACTCAGCATCTACTTGGGCAGGAACATATCCAGCCTCTTGAAGGTATGGTATTGCCATTTTAGTAAGCAACTCAATGGAACTATTGCGAATATAATAGCCATTAATGTAGTTTAGTTTTTCCATGTCAAATACTGCTGGACTTTTAGACACCCTATCTAATGAGAACTTTTCTATTAACTGCTCCATTGTGAAGATCTCTTCCTCCCCTTCAGGAGCCCAACCCATTAAAGCCAGAAAATTTATAAGGGCCTCTGGCAAGTAACCCTTTTTTATATACTGTTCCACAGATGTATCCCCATGTCTCTTGCTCATTTTTGACTTGTCTTTTCCTAATATCAAGGACACATGGGCAAAGCTTGGCTCAGGCAAACCAAGGGCCTTGTAGATGAGGATCTGGCGCGGGGTGTTTGTAAGGTGCTCCTCACCTCTAATAACATGGGTTATCTCCATGGTAGCATCATCTATTACAACTGCAAAATTATATGTGGGAATGCCGTCAGACTTAACAATAATAAAGTCCCCAATACCATCAGACTCAAAGGTAACAATGCCTCTAACCCTGTCATCTATCCTAATAACTTCACCTGCAGGCACTCTAAAGCGAACTACACTTTTACGGTTTTTTGCCAGCTCGCCTTGTTCTTTTTCTGTGAGCTTTCTGCATCGGTTAAGATATCTAGGCAGCTCTCCCTTTTGCCTGCATACTTCCCTTTGTTCCTCCAATTCCTCTTCAGTACAATAGCATTTATAAGCATGTCCAGATGCTAATAATTGGTTTACATACTTTTCATAGACGTCCAGCCTTTCTGTCTGCCTGTAAGGTTCATACGGACCGCCAACGTCTATTCCCTCGTCCCAGTTGAGTCCAAGCCATCTTAATGAAGCTTTTATGTTCTCTTCAGATTCTCTGCTTGAACGTTCTAAATCAGTATCCTCGATTCTCAAAACAAGCGTTCCATTCTGTCCCCTGGCAAATAAATAATTAAAAAGAACCGATCTGGCACCACCAATATGTAAAGGTCCAGTTGGACTTGGTGCAAACCTTACCCTGACCTTGTTATGCATTGTGCATTCCTCCTCCATATGTATATAAAGACTATTTATTATACCATTTACCATCTACTGGTACAACAGAGGCTACAGACATAACCCCTATTCCTTCTCCCTTACCGATAAAACCCAGGCCTTCCGTTGTGGTGGCTTTCACATTCACACAATTCTCAGATATGCCAAGGCATTTGGCAATATTGGTTATCATTTGAGGAATGAAGGGAGACAGCTTTGGTTTTTGACACATGATAGTTGCGTCAACATTATTAACCCTATACCCTTCCTGACAGACTTTTTGTTTCACAGCATTCAACAAAACCATGCTATCAGCACCCTTATATTTTACATCTGTGTCTGGAAAATGATACCCAATGTCTCTTAAAGCCGCTGCTCCCAGCAAAGCATCCATTATGGAATGTAGAAGCACATCTGCATCTGAATGCCCGTCTAGACCCTTAGGATAATCGATCCTTACTCCTCCAATAATTAATGCCCTGGCTTCCACCAGCTTATGTACATCGTAGCCGATCCCAAAGCGCACTCTAATCTAATCCCCCTTGTTTTAAATGGTATTCTGCGAATACCAGATCTTCTTTAGTTGTAATTTTCATATTCCTGTAATCACCCATAACCACTGTAACCGGATAGCCATAGGCCTCCAAAAGGGAAGCATCATCAGTCCCCTGTAAATTGTCCTCAATAGCCTTTTTATAGCATTCCAGCAGCAGGTCTTTTCGAAAAGCTTGAGGTGTCTGAACTGTCCACAGGGAACTCCTGTCAAGGGTTTTTTGGACCAATCCACCAGGATTAATCTGCTTAATGGTATCCTTTACAGGAACAGCTGCAATTGCTGCACCTTCTAGTATTGCTGCCTCCAAAACCTTTTCCAAAACCTTCTGGGATAAAAAAGGTCGTGCACCATCATGCACGACCACAAATTCTGAATCCTCAGGTACAGCTTGCAATCCACTATATACTGATGCCCCTCTAGTATCTCCTCCAGATACTACATATAAGACTTTTTTTATAGAGTATTCTTTTATCAGCTCTTTACACAAATGAAGATCAGTTGGTGGCACTACTAATATTATTCCAGTAATCTTCCCCTGCTTCTCCATGACTTCTAATGTGTGTATAAATAAAGGTTTATTATCTAACAACAGATATTGCTTTTTAGTCTCTGCACCCATTCGCTTCCCTGAGCCGGCTGCTACAACTATACTAGTTACGTAAGGCACCTGCTTTCACCTCTCCCCAGGCAGACTTGGCTCCATCACTATTTTTATCAGCACCCTTTGGTTTTGCAAAAATCATCCTGCCCGCTGCTGTTTGCAAAACACTTGTTACCATAACATGAATGGTTTGATTAATGTACTTTCTGCCATTTTCTACTACTATCATTGTGCCATCATCAAGATATGCAATTCCCTGACCGCTTTCTTTGCCATCCTTGATAACTTGAACTACCATTTCTTCCCCTGGAAGTACAATTGGTTTTACAGCATTGGCCAATTCATTAATATTTAACACCTTTACACCCTGAAGTTCTGCTACTTTGTTTAAATTATAATCATTTGTAACAACCTGACCATTTAGCATTTGAGCAAGCCTAACAAGCTTGCTGTCTACCTCAACTACATCTTCAACATCCTGCTCATAGATTTGAACCTTGATATCCAATTCCTTGCGAATTTTATTAAGGATATCCAGACCCCTTCTTCCCCTATTTCTTTTTAAAGCATCAGAGGAATCTGCTATATGCCTTAATTCCTCTAATACAAAACTAGGAATTAGCAGGGTTCCCTCAACAAAGCCAGTTTTACAAATATCAGATATTCTACCATCGATTATGACACTGGTATCTAATATTTTGTAACCGCCACTTTTAGAATATACCTTCGTTTGCTTGTCTTTTCCAAACTTGAAAATATTGACCAATGAAAGAATTTCATCTCTTTTCTTGGTGCCTATACTCCAGCCCAGATATCCAAATACAACACTAGTAATCATTGGTATATAGTCCCCAACAAAAGGGAGCGCGGAAAAAGAAACGCCTAATAAATTGGCTATAATAAGTCCAATAATAATACCTATAACACCTGCAACTATGTCAAACGTAGGTGTCTTTTGTAGTTTTACTTCCAGCCATTCTGTCAACTGAATTATACTATTGATGATTAAAGGGGCAATGGTAAAACCTATAAGTGCTGCTACGATGGTCACTAGACCTCCGATGGCCCATTTTGCTTCCTGAGGGATATTATCAACAAAACTCAAATCCAACACATAGACAGTAATCGAAAAACACACAGCTGCAATAATCAACATTATGATTATTCTTGCTATCTTTTTTAACATTACTTCACCTCCTTCCTATAGTTTAACAAGCTACTGCAACTATTATACAAATATCTGGAAACTGGTGCAACAAGTATATATATAAAAACAAAAAAGGAACTGTTAGTTAGTTCCCTTTTCTAAGCTAACACCTTGTGCAGCAAGTCTTCTACTTGATCCTCGGCAATGTTTTTAACCAGGACCAGTTCGCTTATTAATATGCGCTTGGCATTCTCAAGCATTTTTCTTTCCCCTGTGGATAAACCCTTATCTTTATCTCTAATGGTCAGATTTCTCACTACTTCGGCGACTTCAAAAATATTACCACTTTTTATCTTATCCATGTTAGCTCTATATCTCTTATTCCAGCTAACATTCATTGTGCTGTTTTTATCCTGTAATATCCCTATGACTTCAGACATCTCCTGGGTATCTATAACCTGCCTTAATCCAATATCTTGGACATTATCCATAGGTACCATAACCTTCATGTCGCCAATGGGAATCTTCATAATATAATAACTTCTTTTTTCTCCTAAAACTTCCTTCTCTTCAATGGATTCAATAATTCCAGCACCATGCATGGGATATACTACCTTGTCGCCGACTTTAAACATTCACTTACCTCCCGGGGTACTCATATTATACAATAATTATACCAGTTAGGATGAATTCATGTCAAATAGTAGATATTATATCACAAGCATTTAAAGCATGTCAATTAGCCAGATACTATTTTATAATTCTTTTTTCATGTTTTTTCATTTGCCCGTACATTTATTTTTAATGGCTATAATTGGATTGTTTTCAATTTACTTGTAGTTTATAAATTATACCTATTTTCAATTGGTAATATCTTATTCCTTGATTTCATTGACAAGACAAGTCTTTTCTCAGTATAATGAAAACACCAAGGAAGGTTAGACAACTCAAGCAGGGATCAACCTGGCGAAGGAGTGAAATTATGGATCAAGAAATATGTAAAGATTTTCAAGAAACTGTTGCCCAATTCACAATAAGACACAAAAGCATTCTTGATATTATCTCAAAAACAGACGAGGCAAGTGCTAAGGTTAACCGTGCTACAATTAAGGCAGTTACCCAATGCGGATGTATAGAAATTGAGGCCAAGAAGCATCAGTGGCCAGAGGATATAAATATATTAGATATAAAAAATATGCTTGATAGTGATTTGGCTGGGCAGCTGTGTCCTGATTGTCAGGATGTTATTGAAACAGAAATAGGAAAGCTTTTATTTTATATTACAGCTCTCTGCAACACCTTAAATTTAAATCTTGACGAAATTCTAGTTAAGGAAAACGCAAAAATTCTTACTCTAGGTAAATTCAATTTTAGATAGTTTTACATACGAAGGTTCAGTATTTGAACCTTCTTTTGATTCTATACTATAAAATAACTATAAAATACTATAAAGCTTTGTATGCAGGGCAGCTTAAAGTATTTTGAACACTCCCTTCAGCACTTCTTGAAGATTCTGGGCCTCAATAATTTCTATATTACCGATTCTGAGGTTTTTGGATGAATCTTTTGCCACAAACACTTTTTTAAAGCCCATTCTATCAAGCTCCTTTACCCGCACTTCCAGAGAAGGTACTTTCTTAAGTTCTCCCGTAAGACCAACATCAGAGACGAAGACGACATGGTTTGGAATAGGCTGTTTGAAAACTGAGGATGCGATGCTCATGATTACTGCAAGATTTGCAGCCTGTTCCTTAATTTTAATGCCTCCCGTTATTTTAATAACCACGTTTTTATCGTAAAGATTGACGCCACCCCGCTGTTCCAGGATGGAAATAAGGGTGTTCATCTGCTCCTTTCGCAACGCTTCTCCAATCCTCAAAGGATAAGGAGTAAAAGAACTGGAGACAAGGCTTTCAACTTCAATGATGATTGGCCGAGTGCCTTCTTTCATAACAGCCAGGGCACTTCCTGATACCTCGGTTCCATCCTCTCTTTTTGTCATAAAATACTCTGACGGATTATCAATGGAGACCATGCCCCGTTCGCCAAGGGTGAGGAACCCCATTTCCATTGTTCCCCCATGCCTATTCTTTGTCGACGTAAGAGTTTTTAACTCTTCACCGCTTTCCCCCTCAATGAGCATTACTGTATCTACCAAGTGTTCCAGAGCCCGCAGCCCGGCAAGTTCATCTTCTTTTGTCATTTGACCCACCATAATGACTGCCCTGGGTCTTTGAGGGTTTTTTGCTATCTTTAATAGTTCACCTGCACATTCCATGGTTTGTGTTGGCGACCCAGCCCTTGAACCTGGAAATGCTTCTAGAACAAACGTCTGAATACTATCAATAATTATAAGGTCCGGATCTATTGTTTCAATAGATGCCAGTACATTATCAAGACTAGTGTCAGAAATCACCCATACATTTTCATTAACCTCATCAAAAATTCGATCAGCCCTACATTTTATCTGACTTTCACTTTCTTCCCCAGAGGCGTACATAACAACATACCCCTGACTGCCAAGATCATTTGCAATCTGCAGTAAAAGGGTAGATTTGCCTGCACCAGGTTTGGCGGTGAGGATAGTAATTGAATCCCGTACTATCCCACCACCCACCACTCTATTGAATTCATTCATGCCGGTTACAATTCTATGGCTGCTGCCCGAGATGACTTCCGACAATCTCATGCTGGAAGCCCTTTTTCTGTTTGTAGTGCTTTTTTTCTTATTATCCAAAAGTGTTTCTTCAAGTGTATTCCAGGAATTACAGTTCAGACAACGACCATGCCATTTAGAACTCTCCTGCTTACATTCTGAACATACATATACAGTCTTTGTTTTCATATAAATCAGGCCTAGGTCATGATTCCAAATATAAGGTAAGGGCCCTGTCACCTCCATTAATAGCTTTCCTATAGATTATCAAAACCCATCTAGATGGTAAAGGAAAAATAACAGGGCTATTTCTATGCCTTTTCTAGCTCCAGCTTATCATCTATCACCTTAATTATTACCTTATCTCCAGTTTGATATTTTCCTTCCAACAAGCCTTCGGATAAGTTGTCTTCGACTAATCTTAATATTGCCCTTCTTAAAGGTCTGGCCCCAAACTTTTCATCGTATCCTTCCTCAGCCAACCTTTTCTTGCCTTCCTCAGTAGCTTCAACTGAAAAGCCTTTTTCCTCCAGTCTAAGATTAAGCTCTTTTAACATTAAGTCTACTATCTCTAAAATATGCTCCCTCTTGAGGGAATGGAATACGATAGTTTCATCTATCCTATTTATAAACTCAGGCCTAAAGGTCCTCTTCAAATCATTCATGATTCTTTCCTTCATCTTTTCAAAGCTGCTCTCATCTGATTCAATGACAAAACCCATTGTTGTTTCCCTACGAATAAGGTCAGCACCCACATTGGAAGTCATTATTACAACTGAATTGCGAAAATCCACAACCCTGCCCTTGGCATCAGTTAGTCTTCCATCTTCTAAGACCTGAAGCAAAATGTTAAACACTTCAGGATGTGCTTTCTCTATTTCGTCAAGAAGTATAACGCTGTAAGGTTTTCTTCTTACAGCCTCAGTAAGTTGACCTGCTTCATCATATCCCACGTATCCAGGTGGTGCACCAATGAGCCTTGAGACTGTATGCTTTTCCATGTACTCTGACATGTCTAACCTTATTAATGCATCTTGATCTCCAAATAAGGCTTCCGCTAATGCTCTGGCAAGTTCAGTTTTACCAACTCCCGTAGGTCCCAGGAAAATGAAAGAACCAATAGGTCTTCTAGGGTCTTTTAACCCGGCTCTTGCCCTACGTACAGCCCTGGAAACTGCCTTAACTGCCTCATCCTGTCCAATTACCCTCTCATGTAATATATCCTCTAATTTGAGCAGTCTCTCTGTTTCTTCTTGTTCAAGGCTCGATACAGGAATCCCTGTCCAACTGGATACTATTTTTGCAATATCCTCAGCTGTTACCTGCATAATATTTTTACCTTTTTTAGAGTTCCATTGGGAGGTTATTTCTTCTAGCTGTTCTTTAACTTGTTTCTCCTTATCCCTCAGCCTGGCCGCTTTTTCAAAGTCCTGGCTGTTTACTGCTTCTTGCTTCTCCTGCTGGATAAGCTCAAGCTTGCCTTCATATTCTTTAATTTCAGGGGGTGCAATATAGGAGGCCAAACGTACTCTAGAGGCCGCTTCATCTATCAAATCTATAGCCTTATCAGGTAAAAATCTTTCTGTAATGTATCTGTCTGAGAGCTTTACAGCAGCCTCTATGGCCTCATCAGTAATTTTAGTCTTATGGTGGGCTTCATACTTGTCTCTTAATCCCTTTAGAATAAGCAAAGCTTCCTCCTTGGAAGGCTCATCTACCATTATTGGCTGGAACCTTCTTTCCAGGGCTGCATCCCTTTCTATATACTTTTGATACTCATCCAGGGTAGTTGCTCCTATGCATTGAATCTCGCCCCTTGCAAGGGCTGGTTTTAAAATGTTGGCAGCATCAATAGCTCCCTCGGCAGCTCCTGCTCCTATCAAAGTATGGAGCTCATCTATGAATAGGATAATATTTCCAGATTCCCTTATTTCCTGCATAACCTTTTTCAATCTTTCCTCAAATTCCCCTCTATACTTCGACCCTGCTACCAGGGCTGATAAATCCAGGGTTATTACCCTTTTATCCTTTAGAAGTTCTGGAATATCATTATGAATAATCTTTTGTGCCAATCCCTCGGCAATGGCAGTTTTACCAACTCCCGGTTCACCTATAAGGATAGGATTATTCTTAGTCCTACGGCTTAAAATCTGTATAACCCTTTCAATTTCCTTGCTTCTTCCAATTATAGGATCCAGCTTATCTTCCTTTGCTAATTGAGTTAAATCCCTGCCATATTGGTCTAGTGTGGAAGTGCCTGCCGGTGAGTTGCCTCGACCAAAGGCCTGGTTATTTTTAGCTGAATTATTATCAAATAGCTTTCCAAAGGGATCCTGAAAACCTTGATTCCCTCCTGGAAGTGGTCCTCCAAACCCTCCAAGAAGTTTCATTACCTGCATTCTAAGCCTTTCATCATTGACATTAAATTTGCCAAGGACCTTAGATGCTACACCTTCACCCTCCTTTATTAAACCTAAAAGAAGGTGTTCGGTGCCTATATATTTTACCCCTAGATTTCTAGCCTCTTCAGAAGCCAGCTCAATTACCCTTTTTGCCCTTGGTCCAATGTGTATGTCCTTACCTGGTGTTATAGGCTCAGCCCTTCCCGCGAGCTGTATTGTTTCCTCTCTAGCATTTTCTATATTTACCCCTAGGGAAGCTAGTGCCTTTGCCCCAATACCCTTGCCTTCCTTAAGAAGACCTAACAAGAGATGCTCAGTATCTACTGTGCTTTGGCCAATTGCTGCAGCCTCCTCATGGGCAAGGCGCAATACCATTTGTGCTTTTTCTGTGAATCTATTTAACATTTAATCTCCTCCATCTCTTTTAAGCTTTATTTGTTAGTAAATTTCTTATGATCTGAGATCTACTAATATCTCTTTCCATGGGAGACATTTCCTTACCCATGGAGCATTGAAGGTATGCTGGCTGCATGCTAATCATGACCCTTTGAAAGATATTGGGCTCAATGCCATCTATAATCTTTAAATCAATACCCAGCTTTAAATCCGATAATAGGGACAATGCCTCTTCTGAAGTGATAATCCTTGCATTTGTCAGTATTCCATAGGCTCTATATACCTTATCTGCCAAAACATTTTCAACTTCTCTAACCAACAAACCTCGTGCAGACTTTTCTTGATCAATTATCTTTAAAACAATACTGTACAAATTATTTATAATTTCATCTTCGCTTCGACCAATAGTTATTTGATTAGATATTTGAAATAGATTTCCCAAGGCATCTGTTCCCTCTCCATAAATGCCTCGTACAACCACACCAACCTGGGTAAGAGCAGATAATATTCTACTAGCCTGCTTTGTAAGCACTAGACCTGGCAAATGAAGCATTACAGATGCTCTCAATCCAGTACCCACATTAGTAGGACATGAGGTTAAATAGCCGTATTTCTCATTAAAGGCAATATCCAACCTATCCTCTAGCAGATCATCTATTTCATCTGCCATTTTAAAAGCCTCCGACAAGTCTAGGCCAGGTAAAATAGCCTGTATTCTTAGGTGATCCTCCTCCATAACCATGATACTAATTGACCTGTCTTTATTAAATAACACAGCTCCCTTGCCCTTTTCTGATTGTTCTGGACTAATGAGATGCTTTTCAACTAATATTCTCTTTTCCAGTTTGTTCAAATCTTCTAATTGCCACAGCTCTAATTCTGGCTGTATTCCTTCAATGGTGCTTGTAATCATATGGAAAAGAGCATTAATATCCTCTTGTTTCATTAATTGGGGAAATGGCAAATCTAACAAATTTCTAGCTAATCTTATCCTACTTGAAATAACAACATCTGAATAATAACCTTCCTCTGCAATCCATCTATCCTCTAAGGAAATTAATTTTTCTTTATCCATTATATTTCCCCTTTCGGCTCAACGCTTTTTTCCAACTTCCTAATCTCATCCCTGATTTCTGCAGCTTTTTCAAATTCCTCTGCTGATACTAGAGCTTGAAGCTTATTTCTCAAGACTTTAATCTCCTGCTTTATGCGCAAATCAGACCCTGACCTTTTGGGGAATTTCCCTCCATGTATATTGCTTCCATGCACTCTTTTTAGAAGTATATTCAGCTTATCTCCAAAGCTATCATAACACCTTGCACATCCCAACCTACCACTTTGTTGAAACTGATTATAATCTGCACCGCACTTTTCACATCTTAAGTATTCGGTTAGTTCCTTCTCAATATTTGTATTTTTCCCATCTGCTTCTAAAAGGCCAGTTAAGAATTTATGGAAAGAGAAGTTAGAATCAAAACTAAAGCCTAGCTCCTGCTGATATTTTTTTGCACATTCATCACATAGGTTTACCTCGGTTTTATCATTATTTATGATTTTAGTAATATGAACAGCTGCAGGCCTTTTCTTGCACTCATCACAAAACATATTAAACCCTCCTGATTAATTTTGCTGAAATTCCTGTCTAAGCAATGTAATTAGCATTGCCTTTATTAGTCTTGCCCTTATCTCATCTCTTTTTAATCCTTCATCTAATGTTTCTCTCTGGATTAGCGACTTCATTATAAGCATCTCTCTAAAGGTTAGAAGATCTTCATTGTAAAGCCTTTTTAACAGCTCCATGGCTCCATGTTCAGATACGCTTTTATCAATGGTTTCATCAATTAAGGTTAAAAGCTGTGCGTTTGTTAGAGGCAGCTTAATAATTCTCAGATAACCTCCACCACCCTGTTGAGATTCAACCACGTATCCCTGCTTAATTGTGAATCTGGTACCAAGAACATAGTTTATTTGCGAAGGAACACATACAAACTGTTCAGCTAGCTTGCTCCTTTGTAATTCAATATATCCTTCCTTACTATTTGCTAATAATTCATTTATATACTTTTGTATTTTATTTGCTAAACTGGACATAAGGCACCCCTCTGAATAAGGTTTAATCTTCCATCACCTTTTGACCTTTTCTGACCTTAGCCATATTATCACCTTCTGGTAAAAGTTTATGCAACTTCAGGATAGCGTTAAATAATACAAAAAAGGACCATATGGCCCCTTTTATTATCCCTTATTTACTTGTTGCATATTCTTAGTTTTGTTAGCTTTAATTTTGGCTGCTAAATTCATTATGCCATCATAGTACCGGGCTAGGATAAAGGTTATTATTAGTGCGAAAATCAACCTCACGCTAATTAGCGT
Organism: Desulfitibacter alkalitolerans DSM 16504; assembly: GCF_000620305.1. Lineage (NCBI taxonomy): Bacteria > Bacillati > Bacillota > Clostridia > Neomoorellales > Desulfitibacteraceae > Desulfitibacter > Desulfitibacter alkalitolerans. Next base: position 294,714 of record NZ_KK211103.1, read on the forward strand.
AACAGCACTGGCTCCCAAAACTACAAATAGAAAGGTATCTTCTATCAATGAGTGGCATAAAGCCAAAAATACATTTACAATAACTATATCCTTACCTGACAAATGACCTTCACGAACAGCCTGGATTATTAGTCCTGCTCCAAATGTAATCCCAAAAATAAGCCCTGCCATCAAGGGAAGAGCAGCCTCCCTGGGAAGTCTAAAAAGCTTAAGCAGAGGTTCAAGTACAAAATATATTTTTTCAAGTACTGAGTAAGCCTTTAATATCTCAATAAATACCATAATGGGAATTACTATCATGGCAATCTTGGCAACACTTCTTAAACTGCCAAATAGACCATTTGCAGCTGTTTCTAAAACAAATTCCATTGCTTCACCTCTACAATATAATATTTAATAATATACCACTAATAAATGCAACGGAAATCCTTAGTATAGCTATTCCTGCTACACGTATCCCTGTCTTTTTCGCTACACTAAGCTCAACTGGCAGGGTATGTGAAAAAAGCAGCATTACTGATATAATAGTCAGCTGCTTAACATCTATTCCTACGGCAACTATTACTCCAATTGCCGCATACATATTTAAAACATTGCCTAGGACAAGGGCCAACGACATTTCCCCTGGCAGTCCAACTAATTTCATTAAAGGTTCTGCTACAAGGGCTACCCTTTCTAGCACACCCACGGCTTCTAAAAAGCTTAGGACAATATAAATTGGCACAATAATTTTTGCAATATCATATGTTAACTGAATACCATGAAACAGGCCTTTTTTTAGAGCATTTATCAGGACCATTTTTTACACCTTCTCATTTATCTAACGCCACATTCAATATTTTACTACACTAGCAAATTTTATTCACTATGAATTTCTAGTCAGGTTGTTTCAGGCATTAAATTAATAGTTTGCAATGTTAGCAACGCCTGCTTTAGCAGGGCACCAGATATATAAAAAAGCCCTTATTACGAAGGTAATAAAGGCATAAAATCATTATGCTGCTGATTTACTATTTAATTAGACCATTCTTTTTAAGAAAATCTCTTGCCACTTCATATGTTTCTTCACCATCAACATCTACTCTTCTATTAAGCTCCATCAAAGTCTCATTGTCTAATAGGGCGGAAAGCTCGTTAATAATAGGTACTATTTCTGGATATGCTTCTATAATGTCACCATGAACTGTAGGTGCAGGGTTATACACTGGGAAACAATTTTTGTCATCTTCAAAGGTATCTAGTCCAAAAGCAGCAATTCTACCATCTGTAGAGAAAGCAATACCAAAATCTGCTTGCTTTTCCCTCAAGGCATCATAAGTTAATCCCATTGCTAGGAAAAATGGATTAATATTGCTTCTGTCCAATCCATATATATTAGCAAATCTTGTAAGTCCGTCTTCTCTCTCATACCATTCTTCCAGCATAGCAAATTTAAAGCCATTGTTCGGATTATTATTTGAGTACTCTACAAAGTCTGAAACTTTTTCAAAGCCATATTCTGCTTTAATTCCAGGCCTTCCGATAAATTCATAAGTGTTATTTCCTGGTGCATAGTCCAACCAAACAATGTTATTTGTTTCTAAATCCCATTTCTTAACAGCTTGATAACATTCCTCAGGGTCGTACATTCCAGGCTGCTGCATCTGTGTCATTAGTACTGTGCCTGTATATTCATAATACATACTAATCTCTCCTGACACAAGAGCTGGCCTCAATATAGCAGTTTCTCCTAAACCTACTTCATTTTGGACAGGATAACCATGATATTGAAGGAGCTCAACAAGCATTTCACCCAAAAAAATACTCTCAGTAAAAGTCTTTGAGGCTACAACTATAGTTGGACCTTTTGCATCATCACCTGACTTTGTTCCTCCTCCACATCCAATGGCACTGATCATTAACATAACTACTAATAGGCTTACAAGTAAAATTTTTGTTTTTAACCTCACCCTAAAATCCTCCTTTTATAAAATCTAAAAAGTAAAAGCTATTAATATTTATTCTTTCACCCCCTAAACCACCAGTTCAATAATTAATAATCAAGCATGTTTTTGGTAGTAAGTTCACTTTTACAGTAAATATTTCAGAACAATTAAGATATTTTGTGTATTAATCACACATGTCCAACATGTCTAATAGCAAAGGTTAAATTTAACCTTTGCAAGGCTTATTTTGTATGATTTTATCTTGATAAAGCACTGCAACTACGCAGCATTAAATCGTTGCATAGTTATATATTTATTTAATATTCATAATAAACTATATCATGTTATGCTTTATTATTGCAATATAATTTATACTTTAGTAACACAGAATAAAAAATAGAAAAATGTCGAACAAAAAGTTGAATCAAAAAAACTAGCTTATATTGCTAGTTAAGTTCAAATGATGGCTCCCCGGGCTGGGCTCGAACCAGCAACCACTCGGTTAACAGCCGAGTGCTCTACCATTGAGCTACCGAGGATTATTGAGGATTTGTATAAAGCTTAAACCATATTTGATTTAAGCTTTAGTGTTAAAAATTTAGTTCGGCGACGACCTACTCTCCCAGGAGAACCTAGTACCATCGGCGCTGGAGGACTTTACTTCCGTGTTCGGTATGGGAACGGGTGTTACCCCTCCGCCATCGTCACCGAAAATCTTTTTGAGTTTTTCTACTCTCTCAAAACTACACAGCTTTTTTCTACCTGCAAGAACGGATGTCTGATGTCAGTCGTCAGATGTCAGTACTCGTTGCAATTGGCATAGCCAATTGTGCTTCTAATCCGACTTCTGATTTCCGACCTCTGACCTCTGTTTGTTTAGATCAAGCCCTCGACTTATTAGTACCGGTCAGCTAAAGACATTACTGCCCTTACACCTCCGGCCTATCTACCTGATGTTCTCTCAGGTGTCTTACCTGGTTTGCCAGTGGGAAATCTTATCTTGAGGGGGGCTTCGTGCTTAGATGCTTTCAGCACTTATCCCTGCCAAACTTAGCTACCCAGCTGTGCCGTTGGCACGACAACTGGTGCACCAGAGGTTTGTTCACCCCGGTCCTCTCGTACTAGGGGCAATTCCTCTCAAATCTCCTGCGCCTGCGGCGGATAGGGACCGAACTGTCTCACGACGTTCTGAACCCAGCTCACGTACCGCTTTAATGGGCGAACAGCCCAACCCTTGGGACCTACTTCAGCCCCAGGATGCGATGAGCCGACATCGAGGTGCCAAACCTCCCCGTCGATATGGACTCTTGGGGGAGATAAGCCTGTTATCCCCGGGGTAGCTTTTATCCGTTGAGCGACGGCCCTTCCACTCGGTACCGCCGGATCACTAAGCCCTACTTTCGTATCTGCTCGACTTGTCTGTCTCGCAGTTAAGCTCGTTTCTGCCTTTACACTCTACGCACGATTTCCATCCGTGCTGAACGAACCTTTGGGCGCCTCCGTTACTTTTTGGGAGGCGACCGCCCCAGTCAAACTGCCCACCTGACACTGTCCCATATCCAGTTTCATGGATACTGGTTAGAACCCTAGCATGTTAAGAGTGGTATCCCACCATTGACTCCTCCAAGGCTGGCGCCCTAGTATCTCAGTCTCCCACCTATCCTGTACATAACATGCCAAAGCCCAATATCAGGCTGCAGTAAAGCTCCACGGGGTCTTTCTGTCCTGCCGCAGGTAACCCGCATCTTCACGGGTACTACAATTTCGCCGAGCCCCCTGTTGAGACAGTGCCCAAATCGTTACGCCTTTCGTGCGGGTCGGAACTTACCCGACAAGGAATTTCGCTACCTTAGGACCGTTATAGTTACGGCCGCCGTTTACTGGGGCTTCAGTTCAAGGCTTGCACCTCTCCCCTTAACCTTCCAGCACCGGGCAGGCGTCAGCGCCTATACTTCGGATTTCTCCTTAGCAGGTACCTGTGTTTTTGCTAAACAGTCGCTTGGGCCAATTCTCTGCGGCCTCTTCGAGCCAGTATTTGCTTAAATACCTACCCTACATGAGGCTCCCCTTATCCCTAAGTTACGGGGTCATTTTGCCGAGTTCCTTAACAAGGGTTCTCTCGCTCACCTTAGGATTCTCTCCCTGCCTACCTGTGTCGGTTTGCGGTACGGGCACCTCATAACCTCGTTAGTGGCTTTTCTTGACAGTGTGGGCTCAGTTAGTTCGCTACTTATTTTCGCTCCCCGTTACCTCTTGGAGTTAGCATAAAAACGGTTTTGCCTGCCTCTACCTCCTACTGGCTTGGACGCACTCGACCAACGGTGCGCTTAACCTACCCTCCTGTGTCACCACTTCCTTCAAACGGTTATATGGTGGTATCGGAATCTCAACCGATTGTCCATCGCCTACGCTTTACGCCTCGGCTTAGGTCCCGACTTACCCTGGGCGGACGAGCCTTCCCCAGGAAACCTTAGGCTTCCGGTGAAGAGGTTTCTCACCTCTTTCTCGCATACTCATACCGGCATTCTCTCTTCTTAGCTCTCCACATGTCCTT
>NZ_KK211104.1:0-170948 GCF_000620305.1 Desulfitibacter alkalitolerans DSM 16504
ATCGTTCTTTCGCAAAAGGTAACTATGCGTTTGTTTAGAGCATCATGAAACTGTTGCTTTGCAAGTTTTTTAGCAGTGGCTTCTATAAATCCAGGCTTTGCATCTAGCATCTCAGATATTACCTGGTATCTAAAAAAGGCAACTGCATCTTCACGCTTAATTGGGAGTTCCCCCATTTGTAACACCTCCAGGTTTTGTTCTGAGTGTATGATATCTTACATCAATACAGGAGCGTGATACGTAAAATTCTTGCTGGACTAAATAATTAAGAAAAAGTACTAAAACAGTGGGGAATTAATCTAGATAAGGGACAAAAAGAGCAAGTTTGGGATGGGTTTAGAACAGTCTTACAAGGAAAGTATGAATGGTTTTTTAAGCTAATATACTATTGTATTACATTATTGTTGTTAACTGGAAGTTAAGAAGCATTCTTTGCCTCTGTTGGTATTATACAACGATTACAGTATTTACAAGTTTAAGTAGTCCATACTGTTTTCCGAAGAATTGCCTTGCTGTTGATACAAGGCTAAACAGTGTACTAAATCTTCTTGTTTCTGTATACTGCTTATCTGATACCAAAAGTGGTCTGTTATAGACGGATACATATCTAGAGTTAAGTAATGCCAAGTAGTTAAACTCTCTGCAATCTTTTTCTATCCGTTTTATTGACCTTACTATACGATCTTCGCTGTCGAGGATTTCTTCCGGGTCATCAATGTGACTAAATATATTCTCACCCTCTCCTACCTGGCAGCTAATGTACTCAAGTAAATTAAGGCTTGGCTGGCAGTACTTCTTGATGAAACTAGGAAATATGCTGATATAGTGCCATTTGTCCGACTCGTTGTTAAACCATACCGCTGTCTGTACTACAAATCTAACCTTGTATATACAATCATTTTCATCGAGAAGAAATAGCCATCTTTCAAACCCACCATTAAACTTAAGCCTGATATTATCCGGAAGACCCAAACTTTCACGAATAAACGTATGCGATATTGTACCTTGATAATGTTCCTGATAGATTCTATTAAAATCCTCAGCGGAACACTTGAAAGGCAGCTCAATGTCTAATACAATGGTTGTGGTTGGTTTTTGTGTGTTGATAATGATATTAATATATCATAAAAAAGGGTACGGGTGGTTCTGTGCCCTTTCCAACCACCTAAACTTCTTACTGAAGGTGAAATTGTCCTAATAGTTTGATTTTACTGTAGGGGAGATTGTCCCCTTACAGTAATGGGTATAAATCCAGAAGATGTTGAATATCTAAGTCTGGCCAAAGAAGCCAAAATAGGTTTTATGGAATCATCAGAAATCATAAATAAAGGTGTAAAAATTGAGGAAGTAAAAACTACCTTTGCTCATGGTTATGGTAAAGGATTTAACCAACTATTCCCTGAAATAAACATTATGGAGGGAGGCGCTTGTTCAGGTTGTGTATCTAACCTTTACTTAACACTGAAACAATTAAAAGATAGGGGTACACTGAAAAAATTACCTAATATAACCCTTATTATAGGCAAAGACGAAAAACGTTATGAAACATCAGAAAAAGTTTTATTTATAGGAAATTGCACAATGGCAGCATCTGTAAACTTATTTTTACCAGGTTGTCCTATTCTACCTAGTGAATTGATACAGTTACTGGAAAACCTTGTAAAAACTAAATTAAGGAACTAAATTATAGTCACATTTGTAAATTTTTAACTTGAAAATATATTATAATACTCTTGAAGGAAAATTTCCATTTTTAACCTTTAATTTTTCTGAATAGTGTGATTAAAATAAATTTCAGAGGATAGGGAGGTAGTATAAATGACATTGGTGTCCTGCAAATCTGACAGGAGTGAAATACATAAATTTTTCCAGGATCCATATTATGACATACACTTAATAAATAATGCAAGCGAACTCTTAGCAAAAACAACTTCCAAAAAACTATTAGAAGCTATTACCAATAATTCAGATTGGAATTTGCCTTTTGAGGTAATGTGTGAATCTTCAGAACATGACGCCTTCAATAGAAATTTTTTAATATCTGTACTTGAGGCATCCTCTGATGGTATTTTGATTTCAGACTCTGAAGCTAAAGTGCTATATATTAATAACGCTTATGAGGAAACAACAGGTTTAACCAGAGAGAAAATGTTAGGTAAGAATTTAGCCCAACTCTGTGAAAATGGTCTTTTTAATACCTCTGCATCTTTGATGGTCTTAGAGAAAAAAAGACCTGTTTCACTAATTCATAAATATATTACGGGGAAAAATGCGTTAACTACCGCTTGTCCTGTTTTCTCTGAAAGGGGTGAAATAATCGGTGTTATTAATAACACTCGTGATATTTCTTCTCTTATTAGATTAAGGAATGAACTTATAAAAACAAAGCATCTTGTAGAGATAAACAATGCAGAGTTAAAAAAATTGCGTAGAGATTTAGTAGCAGACATAGATTTAATATATGAAAGTCAAAAGATGAAGCAAATAATAGACTTATTGCTAAAAGCATCCCGTTTTGATACTTCTATTTTAATTCAAGGGGAATCAGGTACAGGTAAAGAAGTCTTAGCAAAATATATCCATAATTCCAGCCCAAGAAAGGACGGTCCGTTTATTAAAGTCAACTGTGCTGCAATACCTTCCGAGTTATTTGAATCTGAGTTATTTGGTTATGTATCCGGCTCTTTTACTGGAGCCACTCGTGAAGGAAAACCCGGCTTATTCGAGTTAGCTAACCATGGAACAATTTTATTAGATGAAATTAGCGAGTTACCCATAGAAGCTCAATCTAAGTTATTACGAATACTACAAGAAAGGGAAGTTCTCCGTGTAGGTGCTACTCAAGCTACAAAACTTGATATACGTATTGTAGCTGCTACTAATAAGCAACTTAAAGAAGAGATTAAAAAAGGTAAATTTAGAGAAGACCTCTTTTTCAGACTTAATGTTTTTCCTATTACCATCCCACCTCTAAGAGATAGAAAAGAAGACATTCCTGCACTAATGTCTTACTTCATTCACAAACTTAATAAAGAACATAATACAATTATAGTTTTTGATAATGAAGTAATAGATATAATGATAAATTATTCGTGGCCCGGTAATGTAAGAGAGTTGCAAAATTTAATAGAATATTTATTTATCGTCAATCAAGAGGGATATATTGGTATTGAACAGCTTCCGGAGCATTTCTTGGCCGAAAATATATTTGCTGACAATACCATAGTTGAATCGAAGTTGGCATTGCTAATGGATATCTTTGAAAAAAAGATAATTACCTTTTCACTAAAGAAACATACATCTTTAAGAAAAGCAGCTGTTAGCTTAGGTATTGACCCATCAACCTTATCTAGAAAAATGAAAAGACTTAAAATTGAACATGATTATTCACAAGATGTAATGGATTAATGAAAAATGATAGCTGGGCTTAAACTTTTATCCATAAATTGCACATGTTTGTCAATAATTTTAATATTGTTTTATAGAGTCTTTGCAATATATCTAGTCTTATGACTAAGTAGGTATGGATTTGGAAGAGATTATATAATCTCAATAGCTTTAATTTCTTATATTTAATACATTAGGTTCCTCAACTTCTGGACATGAGATGTAAAGTTCTTCAGGATCAAGGTCAAGACAATTAGCTGGATCATAATTACCTGTAATATCCCATGCCAATGTGTTATTCATAACTGTACAAGTATTCATAAAAAGGTCAATGTCTTGAAGCTGCTTAAATACTCCTTTCGTTATCAAATCTTTCGCATCAAAGAGTTTAATTTTACCATCTGCAAAGTAAATATAAACTTTATAATCACTAGTAGGCAAAACCTGCACAACTTTATGAAACACATTAAGCACCTCCAATCATATTAAGGGGTTAATTTTTTCAAACTCTAAATGTTTTTTTCCATTTTCCCAGTTAGTCATTAATTCATCTTTATGAATCTCACACCAGGCTAATACAAGTTTAAGCTGTTTAAAAGGAAAGACTCCTTTGATTACAGTACCATTTAAAATATCTACAATTACTTTATTACCTCCATATTCTGCATGAAAATGTGGTGTAAATGGTCATTCCAATACATCAAAATTTTAATGCCATAAAACTCAGAAATTACAGGCATATTATCCTCCAAAAAAATTATCTACTATTATTATACACTCTTAGCATATAAAATTACAACAAATGGATATTACAAACTAGGATGAAGCATCTTACTCATTTAATCATGCCGTCATCATGTAACACTTTTACACATTGGAAATTATTCCAGAAAACAGAAAAATGCTGTTGCTATGATTGTCTCATAACAACAGCAAAAGCAAAGAATTTTTTTACTAAGTAAACAACTTTATTTCCTCACTACAACAAAGGAACCTTCCCAATGTCTTATTCCACAGTCACTGATTTGGCCAGGTTGCGCGGCATATCCACATCGCTTCCCCTGGCTACTGCTGCGTAATAGGCCAGCAGCTGCAGGGGTACTACACTTAGTACTGGTGCTGTAATGGGAAGGGTTTTTGGTATATAGATTACCCTTTCTGCAGACTTTTCCATTTCTGTATTGCCCTCAAAGGTCAAGGCTGTAACCCTTGCTCCCCTTGCCTGAACCTCCTGGATGTTGCTAAGCATTTTATCAAACAGAAAGTCCTGGGTTGCCAGGGCCACTACAGGGGTTCCTTCTTCAATTAAAGCTATGGTGCCGTGTTTCATCTCACCTGCTGCCAATGCCTCAGCATGAATGTAAGAGATCTCTTTTAGTTTAAGCTGTCCTTCCTGGGCCACATTGTAGTCAATGCCCCTGCCAAGGAAATATACGTCCTCCCACCGGGAAATCTCTTGAGCCCATTCCTTTATGGAAGCTTCGCATTTAAGGACCTCTTTAATCTGCTCAGACAGTTTTGTAAGTGCATATACTCCCTGTACAACTTCCCCTTCAGTAATCTTGCCTAACTTGCAGGCTATATCATATGCTAATAAATACATTGCAATTAGCTGGGTCACATAGGCCTTTGTTGAAGCTACTGCAATTTCAGGTCCAGCCAGTGTATATAGTACTTCATCTGCCTCTCTTGATATTGAGCTGCCCACAACATTTGTAATGGCAAGAACCCTTGAACCTTTTTTCTTTGCTTCTCTTAAGGCCGCTAATGTGTCAGCTGTCTCACCAGACTGACTTATAACTATCATCAAGGTCTTTTCATCCACTAATGGATCCCTGTAGCGGAATTCACTGGCAATATCCCACATTACAGGAATCCTTGTAAGCTTTTCAATTGCATATTTACCCACTAAGCCAGCATAGGATGCTGTCCCACAGGCCACAATTGCAATATTTCTAATACCTTCCAAGTATTCTTTAGTAAGGGAAATTTCTTTTAGATTAACTTTGCCTGTAAATGCATCTATTCTCCCAGATAAGGTTTTGCGAACTGCTTCTGGCTGTTCATGGATTTCTTTTAACATGAAGTGGTCGTAGCCGCCCTTTTCAGCAGCTTCCGCATCCCACTCAACATACGTCTCTTCCTTGACTTTTTTATTTCCATTAGAGTCGTATACATCAACTTCTGTTTCAGATATCCTGGCAATGTCCCCATCATCCAGGATATAAATCCTTCTTGTATGGTTTAGTATTGCAGGAATGTCAGATGCAAAGAAATTCTCTCCATCTCCCAGACCTACAATTAATGGACTGTCTTTTCGTGCTGCAAAAATCTCTCCAGGATAGTCCCTGGAAAGAACCACCACGGCATAAGAACCCTCAATTTTTGCAATGGTCATTTTTATTGCCTTTAACAAATCATTAGTTTTATTATAGAATTCTTCAATAAGATGAGGCAAGACCTCTGTGTCAGTTTCGGAAACAAATCTATGTCCTATCTCCTGAAGCCATTCCTTTAAAGACTGATAGTTTTCAATAATGCCATTATGAACTACCGCGATTGTGCCGCTGCAGTCCTTGTGGGGATGGGAATTAATATCTGAAGGCCTGCCATGGGTAGCCCAGCGGGTATGCCCAATACCAATGCGGCATCCATTAAGGCTGCCATTAATCTTTTCTTCTAAGACCTTCATCTTGCCCTTGGTTTTTATAATCTCAACATGGCTGTTCTCCAGAACTGCCAGACCAGCCGAATCATAGCCCCTGTACTCTAGTTTTTTAAGTCCTTCTACCAGAACAGGAACTGCACTTGCTTTACCAATATAACCAACTATTCCACACATCTCCTAATCACTCCTTGAAGTTATTAGAAGCTATTGTCACCAGATATTCTTTGTCCCGCAAATTACTTTACGGTTTTGTAATACCTTTACGATAGTGACCATACCGAAGGGAATCCGCCGAAAACTCGATTAACCCTCTCCTCGTCAACCAGGCACTTAACCAGATAAGTTATCAGTTATTACACCTATGTAATAACAACCGTATCTACCAATTACTATCTAAAATATGTTTTGTTAAGCTGCCAGGTCCTGGCGCTTTATCATCAACCCAACCAACACACAATCCAGCAGTCAGGAGCCAGTAGTCAGAATAAACCCAAGAGCTTTCCTTCTGAATTCTGAATTCTGTCTTCTGAATACTATTAAAGCTTCTCATCCAGTTTTAATGCTAGATCTGCTAGCTCTTCTGCCATTGTCTTGATTAAATCATCCTTTGGACCTTCTACCATTACCCTAACTAAAGGTTCAGTACCTGAAGGTCTTACCAGTACCCTCCCTTCACCTTTAAGTTTTCCTTCAATCTCTTTAACAGCCTTTAAAAATGTTGGATTAGACATTACCCTATCCTTATTCTTTACCCTTGCGTTTAAAAGAATTTGTGGGAATATCTCCATTTGAGCTGCTAGCTGGGACAAGGTTTTACCTGTATCTGACATAACCTGCAGCAGTTGAAGTGCTGTAACAAGGCCGTCACCTGTGGTGTTATGATCCAGGAATATGATATGCCCTGATTGTTCTCCGCCAAGATTACAACCTGCTTCTATCATTTTTTCAAGAACATAACGATCACCCACTTGTGTCTGATAAACAGTAATACCTGCCTGCTTTAAAGCCAGATGTAAACCAATATTGCTCATCACTGTTACCACTAAGGAATTATCCTTTAATAATCCCTTTTTCTTTAAGTATAGGCCACAGGCCACCATAATCTGATCACCGTCAACTATATTCCCTTTTTCATCAACAGCTATCATTCTATCTGCATCACCATCATGGGCAATTCCTATGTCTGCACCTTGCTTTAAAACTTCCTTCTGTAATTGTTCTGGATGAGTTGAACCGCAGTTCTTATTAATGTTAATTCCATTGGGTTGATTGTTAATGACAATCACCTCAGCCCCAAGCTCCTTTAAGGCCTGAGGTGCTGCCTGGAAGGCTGCACCATTAGCGCAGTCTATTACTACTTTAACACCATTTAGTTTAGTGTCAATGGTATTTTTTGCAAAACTAATGTACTTTTCACATGCGTCATTTAATTCTTTTACTGAACCAAGCATTTCCCCAGTTGGAAAGGGCATATTATCCACACTCAGGGCAAGCTGCTCTATTTCTTCTTCCACAGAGTCGGGAAGCTTGTAGCCTGTTGATGAGAAGAATTTTATGCCATTATCCTCAACAGGATTATGGGAGGCTGAAATCATAACTCCTGCAGTTGCATTAAGCAGCCTTGTAAGATAAGAAACTCCTGGGGTAGGAATAACTCCTGCTTTAACAACGTTTCCTCCCACAGAGCAAATACCTGCAATCATGGCACCTTCAAGCATATGACCTGATATCCTGGTGTCCTGGCCTATTACAATAAGTGGTTTTCTATAATCTGTATTCTTTGCAAGAATATATGCTCCTGCCCTGCCCAGCCTATATGCTAGCTCTGCTGTTAAGTCTCTATTGGCTACTCCACGTACTCCATCTGTTCCAAATAATTTTGCCATGGCTACTCCTCCCCTTCAATCCAGCTCAAACCCTCAATTATTTTAGTAGGTATTTCTTCTTTTGGTAGTCCATATGCCTCAATAATTGACTGGGCCACCCTAATTCCATCTACTGCGGCACTCATGATACCACCAGCATACCCTGCCCCTTCGCCAGTTGGGTATAGTCCTTCTATATCAAGTGCCTGATACTTATCATCCCTTGGTATCCTTAGCGGAGCAGATGTCCTTGTTTCAACACCTGTTAAAATCCCCTTATTAGTTCCAAAGCCCCAGATCTTTTTATTAAAGTCCTGTAGGGCTTCCCCCAGCACCTCACCAATCTCTTTGGGCAAACAATCCCTGAGGTTCGCTTCCTTTACATCAGGCTTGTAAGTTGCCTGTTTTAGTCTGGAAGGTGTTTCTTTTACTGTGTCATTTATAAAGTCATCTACAGTTTGAACAGGTGCAGTATAGTTTCCTCCACCAAGGTGATAAGCATCCCCTTCTATCTGCCTCTGAAACTTAATGCCTGATAATGGATTCTTGTAATCATAATCCCTTTCACCCACAGTAACCACCACAGCTGAATTAGAAGTTCCAGATGAGCGATCATGGTAGCTCATACCATTTACGGCAAGCATCTCTGGCTCTGAGCTGGCCCCAATCACATATCCTCCAGGGCACATGCAAAAGCTGTAAGCTGCCCTGTTGAGATTGGTATTTCTATAAGTAAGATGATAATCTGCTGCACCCAGCCTGGGGTTACCTGCCCATTCTCCATATTGAGCACAATCTATCATATGCTGGGGATGCTCAACTCGTAACCCAATTGCAAAAGGTTTTGCTTCCAATTTAGTATTAATTTTCCATAGCTTCTCATATGTGTCCCTTGCACTATGGCCGGTTGCAAGAATGCACCTTGATACAGGAAGCTCATGTTTATGGTTTACTTCTACAGCCTCTAAGACACCTTTTTTGATCATAAAGTCTGTAACCCTTGCCTGAAATAGTACTTTTCCTCCCAGAGAAATTATTTCCTTTCTTATATTGGCAACAATGTTTCTAAGCCTGTCAGTACCAAGGTGAGGCTTGGCCTGGTAAAGAATTTCTTCTGGTGCTCCTGCAGCTGTTAATGCCTGTAAAATAAGGTTAACTCTTTTGTCCTTGATTCTGGTAGTAAGCTTACCATCACTAAAGGTTCCAGCCCCACCTTCACCAAACTGAACATTAGATTCAGGATCCAGTTCACCCTCATCCCAAAACCTCGCCACATCCCTTTGCCGTGCAAAAACACTCTTGCCCCTTTCCAGCACAATTGGCTTATACCCCCACTTTGCCAGAAGCCACGCGGCAAAAAGACCGGATGGGCCGGTCCCAACTACTAGAGGAGGATATTTCAAATACTCGACTCCCCGCCTAATATTTAAATACTCCTCTTCCTGGTCAACTATACTGCTTTTAGGCGGTAGGGGCTCCTTTATTTTGCCTGTTATTTGCTCTTCTAAATCCAGCACAATAGTATATACGAAAGCAATTTCCTTTTTTCGTCTTGCGTCTAGGGATTGTCTTTCAATCCACCAGTTCTTTACCTGGCTTGCGGATACCTTTAGCTTTTGACAGGCTAGCTGCTTAAGTATATTAGTATCCTCATCAATTCCTATACGCAGCTCAGATACCCTAATTTTCATTGCCTACCTCCAACATCACTTGAACCCTATCATCACTTGCATCAGTTATTCCCGTGGGAAATTCTAAATCAACTTCAAAATTAATACTTTCTTCAATTTCAGTAACATCTATTTCCAGAGTTAAATATCCTATTTCATTGATTATATCCCTTGAACCATAAATTTTCACAGTAGAGGGATATACCAATACCTTGTCTACTTTTAGCCCAGGCTTAAGCTCTCCAATTAAGTCAATTAATATGGGCACTGTCCTGTTGGGTATGTCTTCCACAACTGGTATTAAGACATCCACATTTCTGGGAATAACCTCAACCCATTCCATAATTAGATTACCAGCTGTATCCTCTACCAGTACAGGCAGGGACTGAAAGTAGTCTCTAGATAGACTGTTAAAAGTTGCATTTACATAGACTTTTCCAATATTATCAAGGTAATTTTCAGGTCCATTTATTAATACCTGACCGGGAGTCAACCGAGGCCTTTCTAAAATGTATCCCCTTGCAGCTTCACCCTTTACTACAATTTCAACAGGTACCTGAATGGAACTAACCTGGTCAATTTGGACCTGGACCCAGGATGGCTGCACACTAACAATTCTCACTCCTGCAGGAACTTCTGTAGCCACTTGAATAGATCTAACACCAACATCTATCTGTTCAAGGGGAATATATGCTCTAAAATCTCTGGATGAAATCTTGTCTACTACATTAGCCTTTCCTTGAAAACGAATATTAACCGTATTTGGTTTTTCAGCTACTACCAGATCCCGTGCCAAACCAGTAGCTTCAAGGGGTACAGTTACCACATTTTCTGTTGTAGGGTTTCTTTCAGAGAAGACAAAAAACCAAATTACTATGGCAGCAAAAATAGATATTAGCCTATATCCCAGATTGTTGCGAAAGTGTCCTAGCATAATAACCCCTCACTACTCGTTAAGATGATCTCCTAAATATGTTGAAAACAGATGTGTTATTGTTTTGCTTGGTTAACAAAACATCTTCTAGCATTTCTTTAAGGTTTTTCTCTTCTAAATATCTTGTTAATTCACCATCATGGGCCACAGAGATGGTTCCAGTTTCTTCAGATACAACTATTACCACACAGTCTGAGGTCTCAGTAACACCCAGGGCAGCCCTATGCCTTGTTCCTAATTGTTTACTCAGATAAGGGCTGTCAGTCAAGGGCAAAAAGCATCCCGCCGCTGCAATTCTGTCACCCCTTACAATAACAGCACCGTCATGCAGGGGAGTATTAGGAACAAATATATTCACCAGCAGTTCTGCAGAGACAGCACCATCCACATTAACACCTGTTTCAATAAAATCTGACAAACCTGTTTCATTTTCTATTACTATCAGAGCCCCAAATTTATTTTTGCTTAGTGCCTGTACTGAACGTACCAGCTCATTAATTAACCTTGAGCGGTCTTCAACACCAAGATAAGTCATTGAGCCACTAAATATTTTACCCCTGCCCAGCTGTTCCAGAGCCCTTCTCAACTCAGGCTGAAAGACAATGGGTAATGCTACCACTATTAACAATTGTATCTGTTGCAGAAACCAATTAACCGTGGTAAGCTGTAGCAAATCACTAATAAAAAATGCTATAATAAGTACAAACAAGCCTTTAATTAGCTGCACTGCCCTTGTGCCCTTTATAAGCATAATGGCTTTATAAATCACAAAGGAAACAACTGTTATATCTAATATTATTAAAAATATTTCCCATGGAGTTAAATATATGAGAAAATTAAACTGAGAAAACATAGTAAGGGAAACCACCTTTTTACTTCAGTAATGACCTGTAACTGCTTATATCATACTATATAACTTTTATATATAACACCATAATTCTTTCGACATAAATAATTTGTTAACCTTTTAAATTCCTAAAAATCGAGGTGAATATCTATGAAAAAAAATTGGATAATCAATATAACTATAGTATGCACAATTTTGGGTCTGCTTTTGTCGTGGCAGTATAAATCTTTTCGTGCCGAAGCAAGCAATTCAACTTCTATACTTCATCAAAATATAGTTGACATGATTACTGAATTGGAAACTGATTTACAAGGTATTGAAGAAGAAATAGGTAACCTGAGAAATCAATTATCCCAGTTCCAAGAGGATGAAAGCCAGGATGCAGGCACTTTAAAATTTTTGCAGGATTATCTGCACTTTCAAAGGTCTTTAACATCTCAAACCACAGCTATCGGCCCAGGGATAATAATAACCTTGGATGATAATGTTCAGGGTGCTGCAGCTGCTAGTTCCGATTTTGCAACCTTTAGACCAGAGGATTATATAATCCACGACAAAACCGTATTATATCTTGTTAATGAACTAAAGGCTGCTGGTGCCAGGGCAATTTCCATCAACAATCAAAGGCTTGTTGCAAGCTCAGATATCAGGTGTGTGGGTACAGTTATTCTTGTAAATACTATTCCCATGGCACCTCCCTATCAGATTAAAGCCCTGGGTAATCCTGAAGAACTTAGAGAAAGAATCCTATTAGGTGATGAAGTGCCATATTTAAAAGCTCGTAATTTTCCCGTGAAAATAGAAATTGGTGAAGTTGAAATACCTGAATATAGAGGCAGCTTTAGACAATCCCACCTGGAAAGAGGGGATCAATAACTATGAACAAAACTACAGTATCATTTACCATTGTACTTCTAATACTTGGCATGGTTATCAGCATGCAGTTTAAGACTCAGCAGCAATTGATTAACTCCCTTGCTTACCAGGACGCTAGAGACTTAATCACAATATACCATACAATGAAAGCCAAGGAAGAAGAGCTTACAGCAACTCTCCAGGAGCTGCGCCAGAGAAGAAACGATCTTGTTTCTCAAGTATCCAGGGGAGAGGAACGAATTAATCAAACGCAAAAGGAAATTGAGCAGTTAAAAATTCTAAGTGGTGAGGTGCCTGTTAGTGGTCCAGGCATTACAGTAACAATTACAAGGGATGCCCCGCTATTGCATTATGATTTGATAGATCTTGTTAATGAACTCTGGGCCACAGGTGCTGAAGCAATTGCCATCAATGACCATAGGGTTACAATCAATACTCATATACAGCAATATTCACCGAATGAAATTTTGATAAATAACGAAAGTTTGCTATTTCCAGTTGTTGTAAAAGCAATAGGTGACCCGCACACATTGGAAAAGGGATTAACCTTTACTGGTGGTTTAGTGGAAAATTGGAGAATTCTATATGGTATTTATCCATCAATTACTGCCAGGGAAAGAATAACTATACCTGCTGTTAAAATACAAGAAACCAGATCATAGATTTTTAAAAAACTATCCTTAAAAGGGTGCTGCCATGAGTTGGCAGACCCTTTTTAAATTCCTTCTCACCTAAAAAAATTATGGCAGCCTTGGGAAAATCCTGCCCCTAAACTGCCATCATGGAACTAACCGTTCAAGCAAACCCATCTGATTTTTGTAAAAGCTAATACTATGACCGTTAGTGAGACCAATCTTTAATTCCCCATCCTACCTAGCTCTTTAAGATGCTTCTTGAGCAGAATATAGTCCATACTGTCAAGTAATGCTTCCCAGCTTGCTTCTATGATGTTTGAGGAAACACCCACAGTGCTCCAGTTATCATTAGCATCCTTGGATTCTATCAGAACACGGACCTTGGCAGCCGTTGCCTGACTTCCTTCAAGCACCCTTACCTTGTAATCTGATAAGTGCATTTCATTAATGCATGGATAAGTTTTATCAAGAGACTTCCTCAGGGCATTATCCAGAGCATTTACAGGACCATTTCCTTCTGCAGCAGTATGGACAATTTCCTCACCGATTTTTAGCTTAATAATGGCTTCAGAATAATAATCCTCTTCTCCTCTTTTCTCTACCAGCACTTTAAAATTTTCCAGGTGGAAATGTTCCTTGTATAAGCCCATGACTTTATAAAGGAGCAGCTCTAAAGAGGCCTCGGCTCCTTCAAATTGGTACCCCTTATGCTCTAGTTCCTTAACCTGCTCCACAATATTTTTAAGCATTTCTTTGTCAGCTAACTTAATGCCCATTTCTTCAAGTTTGTGGGTCAAGTTGCTTGTGCCTGCAAGCTCGGACATTAGGATTCTCCTGTCATTTCCAACGGTCTCAGGTGTAATATGCTCATAGGTTTTTGGATGTTTCATAACTGCACTTGCATGCATTCCCCCTTTATGGGTAAAGGCACTATGCCCTACAAAGGGTTGATGGTTTGGTACAGCAATATTTATAACCTCAGCCACATATCTAGCTGTTTCTGTAAGGTTGTTCAAATTATTTCTGGTTGATGTTTCATAGCCCATTTTCAACTCAAGATTTGGAATGACGGAGCACAGATTTGCATTTCCACACCTTTCACCCACACCATTGAAGGTACCATGGACCATGGCTGCCCCTGCCTTAACAGCGGCAATGCTGTTTGCCACAGCAAGTTCACAGTCATTATGAGCGTGTATTCCAAGGGGAATAGTAAATCTTTCTTTACAAGCCTGCACAATCTCAAAAACCTCATGGGGTAAAGTACCTCCATTGGTGTCACAAAGTGCAAGCCAGGATGCCCCTGCCTTTTGTGCATTTTCCAAACACTTCAAGGCATATTCTGAATCAGCTTTATACCCATCAAAAAAGTGTTCTGCATCAAAGATTACTTCAATACCCTTGCTGACTAAATAAGCAACACTGTCATGAATCATTCTCAGGTTTTCTTCCAGGGTAGTGCCTAGTGCCTTTGCAACCTGATAGTCCCAGGTTTTGCCAAAAATTGCAGCTGCGGGAGCCTGGCTGTTTACAAGAGCCTGGAGATTTACATCTTCTTCAGCTCTAACCCCTACCCTGCATGTGCTTCCAAAGGAGCAAATCTTCCCCTGCCACTTTTCAACAGCTGCCTTTTGGAAAAATTCTGTATCTTTAGGATTGGAGAAGGGCCAGCCCCCTTCTATATAGTCCACGCCAAAAGCATCTAGTTTTTTGGCAATTTTTAGCTTATCCTTTACTGAAACGTTGACTCCTTCTCCCTGGGTGCCATCTCTTAAGGTAGTATCAAATATAACTACTTTCATAGTATCTACTCTCCTAATTTTTCACAAACTAAATTTCCCATCTCCTCTGTGCCAACCAGCTTCTTTCCTGGCTCCATAATGTCACCTGTTCTGTATCCTTCTGCAAGTACTTTAGCAACAGCCCTTTCAATTTCTTCAGCTCCCTCTGAGCAGTTAAAGCTGTACTTTAACATCATGGCAGCTGAAAGAATGGTGGCCAGAGGATTAGCTTTATCCTGACCAGCGATGTCAGGAGCTGATCCATGGGCTGGTTCATACATTGCCACATTGCCGCCAAAGCTGGCAGAAGCAAGCATGCCAATGGAGCCGCTTAAAATTGAAGCCTCATCAGTTAAAATGTCACCAAACATATTTTCCGTAAGGATAACATCAAATTGGAGAGGATTTCTAATCAACTGCATGGCGCAGTTATCTACATACATATGCTCAAGGGTAATTTCAGGATAGTCCTGGGCAAGCCTGGTAACTGTTTCTCTCCAAAGCCTTGAGCTTTCAAGAACATTGGCCTTATCCACACTAGTCACTTTTTTTCTTCTTTTGCTGGCAATGTCAAAGGCGAGCTTTGCAATTCTTTCAATTTCCTCTGTAGTGTATACTAATATATCCACAGCCTTTTCTCCTGATGGATGAGGCTCCCTATACTTCTCACCAAAATAGATTCCACCGGTAAGCTCCCTAATAACAACCATGTCTGTACCCTTTACCAACTCTTCTTTTAGGGGAGATGCACCTATAAGGGCCGGGTTTAAAACTGTTGGCCTTACATTTGCATATAATCCAAGGTGCTTTCTCAATGGCAAAAGTGATGCCACCTCAGGTCTCTGGGGGGCAGGTAGGGTATCCCACTTTGGTCCTCCAATAGCACCAAGTAAAACAGCCTGACTCTCCTTACACAGTTGAAGGGTTGTTTCTGGAAGAGCAATGCCCTCTGCGTCAATAGCTGCACCACCGATGAGGCCTTCTGAATATTCTAGTTCTATTCCATATTTAGGAGCAACCTTGTTAAGAACCTTGATTGCTTGTGGTACTATTTCTACACCTATACCATCTCCCGGTAAAACTGCTATCCTAGCCATCTTTCTTCACCCTTTCAGCTACATAGTTTATTAATCCGCCAGCTGCAATAATTTGCTGAATAAAATCCGGAAAGGGAGCTGCCATGTATGTTGTCCCTGTAGTTAAGTCCTTGATTTCTCCCTTTGCCACGTCAACTTCAACTTCATTTCCCTCTTTAATTGCCTCAGCAGCTTCAGGTGACTCAAGTATAGGAAGTCCTATGTTAATTGAATTTCTATAAAAAATCCTGGCAAAAGACTTTGCTATTACACATGATACTCCTGCAGCCTTTATGGCTATAGGGGCGTGCTCTCGCGAGCTGCCACAGCCAAAGTTTTTGCCTGCAACTATAATATCACCCTTATTAACTTTGTTTGGAAATTCTGGATCTGCATCTTCCATACAATGTTTGGCAAGCTCTTCTGGCTCAGAAGTATTTAAATATCTCGCCGGAATAATGGCATCAGTATCAATATCATCACCAAATTTCCATGTTTTTCCCTTTAACAACATTTTACCACCTCCTGGGGTGATGCTAATCTTCCTTTAACAGCGCTTGCAGCAGCTACAGCTGGCCCTGATAAATACACTTCACTCTCTGGGTGACCCATACGACCCACAAAGTTTCTGTTGGTAGTAGCCAGGGCCCTTTCTCCCTTGGCCAGGATACCCATGTGGCCTCCAAGGCATGGTCCACATGTGGGAGTGCTTACTACTGCTTCTGCTTCAATGAATACTTCCAAGAGTCCTTCCTTCATTGCCTGTAGATATATCTGCTGGGTTCCTGGGAAAATTATTAGTCTCACTTCTGGATGGACCTTCTGATTCTTTAAGATAGCAGCGGCTTCTCTCAAGTCTTCGATCCTGCCATTGGTGCAGGAGCCAATGATCACCTGATCTATGGCTACATTTCCAGCCTCACTAATACCCCTGGTATTTTCAGGCAGATGTGGGAAAGCCACCTGTGGTTCAATGGCAGCCACGTCTATGTCAATTATTCGATTATATTTGGCATCTGGGTCACTAAAGTAAAACTTAAACTTCCGCCTGGCTCTGCCCTTGATGTATTCCTCAGTAATTTTATCCGGAGCAATGATACCATTTTTTCCGCCAGCTTCTATAGCCATATTGGCCATGGTAAAACGACTATCCATGGAAAGATTTTCAATGGCCTCCCCAGTAAACTCCATGGCCTGATATCGAGCTCCATCTACACCGATTTTGCCTATTGTATAAAGAATAAGATCCTTTCCAGAAACCCATTCTTTTCTCTTACCATGATAAATAAACTTAATGCTCTCCGGCACTTTAAACCAGGCTTCACCCAGGGCCATGCCTGCTGCCATATCTGTACTTCCTACTCCTGTGGCAAAGGCTCCAAGGGCTCCATAGGTACATGTATGGGAATCAGCACCAATAATTACATCACCTGGGCCTACAAGGCCCTGTTCAGGCAGCAGGCAGTGTTCTATGCCCATTCTGCCAATTTCAAAATAATTGGTGAGTTCCTGCTCCCTGGCAAAGTCCTTGAGGATTTTAGCCTGCTCTGCTGACTTAATATCCTTATTGGGAGTAAAATGGTCAGGTACTAGAACTACTTTATCCCTGTCAAATACCTTTTCCTTGCCTGTTTTCTTAAACTCTTTAATTGCTACAGGAGCTGTAATATCATTTCCTAGTACAATATCCAGCCTGGCATTTATCAGCTGTCCTGGTTCTACATGCTCAAGTCCTGCGTGATCTGCTAGTATCTTTTCTGTTATGGTCATTCCCATTAAGCATTCCTCCTTTATTGTACGGGGACACACCGTTTAATGTAGGACACACCGTTTAATGTATAGGGACCCACCTGAAGGAACGTCCCCAAACTTATTGTCACCAACTTATTGTCACCGAATTATCTATATAGTTCCATTTCATCTAGTCCCTTTGTATTTAACACCATGGGGTGCACCAGGTTCTCTTTGGGTACCATACATTCAATTATTGTAAGCTTGTCATTGTTTAAAGCTTCTTCCAGCACACTCCTTGCTTCTTCCATACAGGTAATTCTATAACCTGCTGCTCCATAGCACCTGGCAAACTGCATAAAATCAGGATTGCAGCTAAAGTCAATGGCACTATATTTTTTTTCACAGTAAAAATACTGCAGCTGTCTTACAAGTCCAAGGCAGCTATTATTGAACAAAAGAATCTTTATGGGCAAGTTGTGTTCCATGGCTGTTCCCATCTCTGCCATATGCATCTGAAAGCTTCCATCTCCTGTAACAGCAATTACTCTCTTATCACGGTTTCCATACTGGGCACCAATAGCTGCTGGAAAACCGTATCCCATAGTACCCAGGCCTCCAGATGATATAAGGGTTCTTGGTTTATTAAATTTATAATACAAGGCAGTCCACATTTGATGCTGGCCAACATCAGTAGTAACAATTGTATCACCACCAGCTAGCTCACTTAAAATGCTTATGACATATTGGGGAGTAAGTACGTTTTCTGGATATTTTAATGCATGGTCCTGTTTCCACTGTTTTATTTGTTCAAGCCACAAGGGATTAGTATTTTCATTAATCTTGGGTACAAGATCTTCAAGTATGAGCTTTACATCACCCACTATTGGCAGATTAACCCGTACATTTTTGCCAATTTCAGCAGGATCAATATCTATATGAATTACCTTGGCCTTGGGAGCAAATTTATCAACTGCACCAGTAGCCCTGTCATCAAATCTAACTCCCAGGCCAATTATTAAATCTGCATGGCTCATGGTATAGTTAGCAGCTGCAGTTCCATGCATTCCAAGCATTCCTACAAAGGATTCATGGTCTGCAGGAAAGGAGCCAAGTCCCATTAATGTTGTCGCAACTGGAGCCTGTATCCTTTCAGCCAAAAGCTTAACCAACTCAGATGAGTTAGAATTAATAACGCCTCCGCCTGATAAAATAACAGGCCTAGCACTGTTGTTAATGAGCAGGGCAGCATTTTTTATCTGAGATGGGTGTCCATAATAGGTAGGCTTATACCCTCTTAAATCAACATTTTTTTGGGAAACCCATTTGACCTTGCTGTCACTAACATTTTTGGGAATATCAATGAGAACAGGCCCTGGTCTTCCTGTAGAAGCTATATGAAATGCCTCTTTTACAGTTTTGCTCAAATCCTTAACATCTTTCACCAGGTAATTATGCTTGGTAATTGGCATGGTAATACCAGTTATATCAACCTCCTGAAAGGCATCTGTTCCCACCATCTGGGTTGAAACCTGGCCTGTAATGATTACCAGGGGAATAGAGTCCATATAAGCAGTAGCGATGCCCGTAACAAGGTTTGTAGCCCCTGGCCCTGAGGTTGCCATGCACACTCCTACTTTACCTGTGGTTCTTGCATAGCCGCTTGCTGCATGTACTGCAGCCTGCTCCTGCCTTACCAGAACATGCTTTATTGAGCTTTCCAATAAAACATCATATATTGGGAGAACTGCTCCTCCAGGATATCCATATATAACTTCAACTTCCTGCTCCTCTAGAGCTTTTATCAAACATTGTGCTCCAGTAATCTCCATATCAAAGCACCTCCTATAGACTAGGACTGTTTTTTACCATTTTTGCCCTTGGCACCCCTGACCATGGCAACCTTCCCCGTTCTAACCAGCTCCCTGATCCCAAATGGCTTTAATGATGTTTCAATTGCCTTTATTTTTCCTGTATCACCAGTGGCTTCAATTATCAGTGAGTCTCTTCCTATGTCAACAATTCTCGCCCTGAATATGTCTACAATCTGCATTATTTCCGCCCTTACAGTTGGTTCAGCATTTACTTTGATAAGGACTAGCTCCCTGTCAACATTTTCTTCCTGTGTAATATCAGTAAGTTTTATTACCTCTATCAGCTTATGAAGCTGCTTGGTAACCTGCTCTATAACCTTTTCATCACCCTCTACCACAATTGTCATTCTTGAAATTGAAGGGTCTTCAGTTTCTCCTACGGCCAAACTATCAATATTGTAGCCCCTGCGGGCAAACAATCCTGCAATTCTAGTCAAAACCCCTGGTTTATTTTCCACTAATACAGCTAAGGTATGTTTCATCTGATTACCTCCCTAGCATTTCATAAATTGAACCGCCAGCCGGCACCATTGGAAATACATTCTCTTCTTTTTCCACTATAAAGTCCATTAATACAGGACCCGGATAATCTTTTGCTTCTTGAAGAGCCGGCAGTACTTCTTCCGGTTTTGTAACCCTTAAAGCCTTAACACCAAATGCTTCAGCCAGTTTAACAAAGTCAGGACCTTGATTTATATTTGTGTGAGAGTATCTTTTGTCCAGGAATAAATCCTGCCATTGCCTGACCATTCCTAAATATCCATTATTAATGATGCAGATCTTAACCGGCAAATTATATATGGCAGCTGTTGCCAGTTCCTGACAGTTCATTTGAAAACCGCCATCCCCAACTACGGCCACAACCAGGGATTCTGGGTTTGCAACCTGGGCTCCTATTGCTCCTGGGAAACCATATCCCATGGTTCCTAGACCACCTGAAGTAAAAAATCCTCTGCCTCTTCTGGTTTTAATATACTGGGCCGACCACATCTGGTGCTGTCCAGTATCAGCTACCACAAAGGAGCTGTCTTCGAGTATTTCATTGATGGATGATATGACATATTGGGGTTTTAATGTTCCTTCCCCTTGAACAAACCTTAGAGGGTATTTTTCCTTCCACTCATTTATCTGGACAATCCAATCTGGTCTTTTTTGTGGTTCCAGCCTATTTATAAGCTTCTCTAAAATTTCTTTCGTATCTCCTAAAACAGCGACATCAACTGCAACATTCTTATTAATCTCAGCAGGATCAATTTCTATATGCACCTTCTTTGCATTGGGTGCAAAGGTCTTTACGTTACCAGTAACCCTATCGTCAAATCTTGCACCTACCGCCAGTAAAAGATCAGATTCGGTAATTGCATAGTTTGCATAGACTGTACCGTGCATTCCCGGCATTCCCAGGGCTAATGGGTGGGTATCAGGAATAGCACCCTTGGCCATTAGTGTGCAGGTTACAGGAATATCCAACTTTTCAGCCAGTTCTACCAATTGCTTTTCAGCACCAGAGGCTATAACCCCGCCCCCTGCATAAAGTACTGGTCTTTTTGCTGCTTTGATAAGTTTAACTGTTTCCTCAAGTTCTTTTTCAATACCGTTAGGCTTTAATTTGTAACCTGGCAGATTATACTCTGGAGGATAAAAGAACTCACAGGTTTTTACTGTTATATCCTTTGGTATATCCACAATAACCGGCCCTGGTCTGCCTGTGGTAGCTATATAAAAAGCCTCATGGATGCAGCGTGCCAGATCCTTAATATCCTTTACTAGAAACCCATATTTTGTAATTGGTAAGGTTATGCCTGTAATATCTGCTTCCTGAAAGGAATCCCTTCCAATGGCAGGGATTGCCACCTGTCCTGTGATAACCACCATTGGAATGCTGTCCATGTAGGCTGTAGCAATTCCAGTTACTAGATTTGCTGCTCCTGGCCCTGAAGTAGCCAATACAACTCCAGGCCTGCCAGTAGAGCGAGCATATCCATCTGCAGCATGAACTCCACCTTGTTCATGCCTTGGCAAAATATGCTTAATTGCCGTACAGTTGTACAGGGCATCGTAGATGTGAAGTACCGTACCTCCTGGATACCCAAAAATGGTATCAACACCCTC
Organism: Desulfitibacter alkalitolerans DSM 16504; assembly: GCF_000620305.1. NCBI lineage: Bacteria > Bacillati > Bacillota > Clostridia > Neomoorellales > Desulfitibacteraceae > Desulfitibacter > Desulfitibacter alkalitolerans. The sequence continues at coordinate 21,457 of NZ_KK211104.1, forward strand.
CATTTCTAGTGCCCTTAACAAAACTTCCGCACCTGTTAATACTTCCCCTTTTCCATAATTTTCTAAGCAATTCCCAATTTTATTCACCTCCATGGTTTTTAAATCATTCATCCCAACATCTACCTCCTACGTATATGCTTATTGTTAGTTAATCTATCAATTGTCCATACATGCGAAATGCAGAATACAGGAGCCAGTAGTCAGAAGCCGGAATATGAGTGTTAAGATCTTAAGGTTTATTCTTTATTCTGTCTTCTGAATTCTGTATTCAATAGTATTATTACTTAATTATCGCACCAGAACTGGCTGAACTAACTAGTCTCTGATATCTGGCCAGATAACCTGTTTTAACTTTAGGTTCCGGTTTTTGCCATTTATTTCTCCGTTTTTCTAATTCTTCATCACTTACCATAATATCTAATTTTCTATTTGGGATATCTATGGATATAATGTCTCCTTCTTCAATGAGGCCAATGGGTCCACCCTCTGCTGCCTCTGGGGATACGTGGCCAATGGATGCTCCCCTGGTAGCACCGGAAAATCTTCCATCTGTAATAAGGGCCACAGTTTCATCAAGCCCCATTCCGGCAACTGCACTAGTTGGAGTGAGCATTTCCCTCATGCCAGGGCCGCCCTTGGGACCCTCATATCGAACTATAATTACATCACCAGACTTTATATTGCCGCCAAGAATTGCCTCCACCGTTTCTTCTTCACTATTAAAGACCCTAGCTGGTCCCTTATGAACAAGCATTTTCTCAGCAACTGCACCCTTTTTAACAACAGCTCCATCAGGTGCCAGGCTTCCCCAGAGTATTGCAATTCCGCCATCAACACTATAGGGGTTATTAACAGGCCTGATTACATCATAGTCTAAAACAATAGCATCCTTTATATTCTCACCAACGGTCTTTCCAGTAGTTGTCATTACATCTAGATTAAGAAGATTAAGCTTGGTTAGTTCTGCTAAAACTGCCTGGATGCCTCCTGCAGCACCTAAGTCTTCCATATGATGACCGCCGGCCGGAGCCAACTTGCACAGTTGGGGGGTTTTTTTACTTATTTCATCGAAAATATTGAAGTCCAACTCAATACCAGCTTCATGGGAGATAGCCGGCAAATGTAAGGCTGTATTTGTTGAGCAGCCCAAAGCCATATCAGCAATAAGGGCATTCATAAAGCCTTCCCTGGTCATTATCTGGGATGGTCTAATATCCTTTTCCAGAAGCTCCATGACCTTGCGGCCGGTTTCCTTGGCAAGTCTTATCCTTGCAGCTTCTACTGCCAGCACTGTACCATTACCAGGGAGAGCCATTCCCAGGGCCTCTGTCAAACAGTTCATTGAATTGGCTGTAAACATTCCTGAACAGGATCCACAGCCTGGACATGCAACATTTTCTGCTTCCGCAAGCTCTTCTTCGGTCATCTTGTTAGCCTTAACTGAACCAACCATTTCAAACATGTTAGAAAGGCTTATTTTCTTTCCTTTAAAATTGCCGGCCATCATTGGGCCTCCGCTGACAAATATGGAAGGAATGTCTAATCGAGCTGCAGCCATGAGCATGCCTGGCACTATCTTGTCACAGTTTGGAATAAATACTAGAGCATCAAAGGGGTGTCCCTTGGCCATAATTTCTATTGAATCTGCAATTATCTCTCTACTTGCCAGTGAATATTTCATTCCCTCGTGGTTCATTGCAATACCATCACAAACACCTATAGTTGGAAACTCCAGGGGTACACCCCCTGCAAGCTGTATTCCTGATTTAACTGCACTGGCAATTTGGTCCAGGTGCATGTGTCCAGGAACTATTTCATTATGGCTATTTACAATACCAATAATAGGTTTTTCCAGTTCCCAATCAGTTAAACCCAAGGCCTTGAATAAAGACCTATGAGGTGCCTTTTCTAAACCCTGCTTCATTGCTGTACTTCTCATTTTTTATCCCCCTTGATATAATGATTTTAATGTGTAAAACTAGCCAGAAGAACCGTCCCCCTGGTTTTTTGGTCTTAAAACAAAAAACCCCTCATCCCACCTACAGGGACGAGAAGTTTATCTTCCCGCGGTACCACCCTAATTGCTGCATCTGCAGCCTCTTATTTCCTGGACACCTGCCAAATAACGGTCGGCTCCGTCTCTGCCTACTAAGAAAAGACCTTTCGACAAAGAACTAAAAAGTGACACTAAATACTGTATAGGCTCCGGCTTTCACCTTAATCCCGGCTCTCTGTTACCCTAGTGACAGATAGATAGCATGTCTTTTGTCATCGCTTTTATATTTATTTATTTGTATCCATAATTATTAAAAATAAGTATATATAAGAAAGTAACAACCTGTCAATAGTAAATATCCTTGTGAAAAAATTAATTTTCTTGGACAGCAGTATAGGCTGGTAATTAGTGAAGAATACTAATATTTACAGAAGTTTTTTTAAAATACAAGTAGTCTTTGGAGGTGAAAAAGTGACTGACCACAATGATTTTAAATTTGCCCATTTAAACCAGCAGCAATTAAAAGAATTATTGAGTGCAGAGGACAATATTAATCAAGAAACTACTGATCCAGTCTATGTTATTGCATATAGAAAAGAATAGTAACCAGTAGCTGCGGAGGCCTCATTAAGAGGCCTTTTCAGCTACTGGTGGATATTTCGTCTGATTAATTTACGTGCTGCATTTATTCCCAGCATATATAAAGAAGCTGTGTCCAGATAATCTGGTGAGATTTGGTCAAAGAGAATATTTGCCTTTGTGGGAAACTCCTCATCACCTTCCCAAAATACAAAGGCCAGGGGGAGCTTGGGGAAAACTGGCATAATAAACCCAACGCTGCCCATTGTAACACGAGTAGCTCCAAAGTGTTTAGCAACAGTCCAGGCTTCTTCAGGATTTTTGCCGAATGCTTCAACAAGGGGCTCCACTCCTTCTTTTAAAAAGGGAGCATAATGATGAGGACCGCCAGGCAGCTCAAGAAAGGTAAGCCAATTATTTCTTAAAGGCAGGCCGCTGCTTTGGGCTAAATATAATAGAATAAGGTATCTATCACTTACATTTATGATTTTCTTTTCTGAATCCAGCCAATGGGCTGTTCCAGATGGATAATGAACCTCAATGGGTAAATTGCAGTATTTTAGGTAAAAGCATGATTTATCCCTGTCAAATTTGGCCCCACTTCCTAAAACCATATCATCTGGGTTGGCAGTTTTAAATATTTCGTGGGCCCTTGTAATAGCTCCTCTGTAATTTCCTGGAATATATTCTTCCATAATGCTTACCCCCTTAAAATATTTTGTTTTGTTTTTAATTTTTCATAGTCTTCAGGGGTATCAATATCCTCCACTACACCTGGATCATGTACATGAATCTTATTAATTATTTCCTCCCGCAAGAATAAATCTCTTGCACCCTGGTCCCCCTGCAGCTGGTTTAGCCAGGAAAAAAACTGCCTGGGAATAATAACTGGGTTTCCCCTTTTATCTTTATAATAAGGTGCAGTTAGAAAGCTAGGTTTTTGTAAAAAACCAGCTATTAGCCTTTTAATAGTCTCTTCCTGAACCATTGGCTGATCTCCTAAAACAAAAAAAGCACCTAATGTTTTTTCCGAAATAACACTTAAGCCTTTTTTCAATGAAGTGGACTGTCCTTCCAGATATCCAGGATGATTTATGAGCTTTACTGGGTAATTCATCAATATTTTCTCCAATTCATGGGATTGCCAGCCAGTAACAATTACTATTTCGAAAAAATCCTGTCCGATAATTTTTTCAATAGTGTGGAGGATAAGCTCCTTGCCATGAAATGGCAGCAGCAGCTTATTATTGCTGCCCATTCTTTTGGATCTTCCAGCAGCCAGTACAATACATGAAAGCTTGCTTCCGTCAGCAATTAACATCCCTTGCACCCTGAGCATGAGCTCTTGGTACAGCTTGAAGATGAACCATTGCTTATACCACCACCAGTTTTTTTATTATATAAAAAGCCTGTAAAAAGCTGCTGACATTGTCCGCCACACTTTTGACATTTAACTTGATCTTTTTCGCTTATGGATACAAATTTTGAAAATTTCTCAGAGCATTCTTGGCATCTATAATCATATGTGGGCATAATATGGTCTTCCTTTCTTAAGTCTATTTATCATTAACCTCTACTTAAAATCACCCTTCATGATATTGCTTTAATTTTAAGGATAGTTTATCCACTTCTAGAAAATCTAACACCCTGTTAATCATTACATTCAATTTTGTTGAAAGGTCGACCTCGTAGGGCTTAACTACCGGAATGCTTTTATCCTCAAAAAATACTCTGATTACCGGACGGTGTGTTAAGCCTTTAATGGCCTTTACAACTGCACCCACCTGACCTGTATCTAACTCAACAAAGCTCCCTATTGGATACATGGCTATGTTGTCAAGGAAGGCTTTGACTACTTGAAAGTCAAAGCTAATATCCACTGCAGCTGCTAACATTTCATAGGCTTCATGGGGCATATACCCTTTCCTGTATACCCTATCAGCAGTTAATGCGTCATATACATCAACTAACCCAACGATTTTGCTTAGTATATGTATTTTATCACCCTTAAGCCCTCTTGGGTAACCGCTTCCATCTATTCTTTCATGATGCTCACGAACCACAGAAGCTGCCAGGCTGCCTACTTTGCCCTTTTCTCGAAGCAGCATGTATCCATCTTCACAGTGCCTTTTAATTGTATTAAACTCTTCTTCCGATAATGCACCTGGCTTGTTTAGAATATCCTTTGGGGTTAATATTTTGCCCAGGTCATGGAGTATAGCCCCTGTCCCCAACTGCACCAAGGAATTATGAGAAAGTTTTAAGGCATTACCTGTTAGTAAAGCTAGAGTACATACATTTACAGAATGTCCATAGGTATAATCATCAAAAGTACGAATATCAGATAATGAAACTAATACATCATTTCGCAAAAGAAGGTTTTCAAGAATTTTTTCAACAACATCAGTAATTTTAGACTCATCAATAACAAGGCATAATCTTTGTGCTTTCTTGGCAATCTCCACCTGGCCAAAGATATTCCTTACCTTCTTGATAGCATCATTTCTTGTTTCATCTGATATAACATCTACTACTTCCACATCTTTAATAAACCCATCATCTATAAATACAGCTGGAATATCCATGAGCTTTAAACGGTTAACAGTATTTTTGGTAAGGAAAGTTCCTGACCGCAAAAGCAGTATACCTTCACTTGAAAATACAGAGCTGCCTATTTTCATTCCTGGCCGTAAATAGTGAACAGGTACCTTGCGCATAACATTTCCTCCAATTTCCTTAACGGGAATACATTTTTCATCTTTCGACATAAATTCCTAAAATCCTTTATTTTAGAAATCTATGGGTAAAATTCCTTGACATGGACTAATTAGTTTTTAATTAATAAAGCCTCAAACCCATAAGGGAATGAGGCTCACATGTATAACAATACTTTATACTGAGACTACACTTTAGACTGAGACTACCTCTTTTACTTCCTTGACTTCCTCTTTTAAAACCCTTTCAATCCCATTTTTTAAAGTTTGATTAGCCATTGGGCACCCTCCACAAGCTCCCTTTAGCTTTACTTTTACAGTACCATCATCTTCAATACTAACTAATTCTACATCTCCACCATCTCTTTGAAGATATGGACGAACTTTATTTAAAGCAGCTTCAACTTTTTCTTTCATATGTTTATCACTCCTTAGAAAAATTTACTAACATTATACCACAGTATGTAATTTATATGTGCAGTAAATCTTAGAAAACTAACTTTCTTCATACTTTCTATATATTTTTAGATCTTCGGGAGTATTGATGTTGAAAAAGGTTTTTGCAGCCTTTTCATCGCCTAGAAGTTGACTCCAGTCCGGATATAATATCTTCACACATGGGTAAAAGGAGATTATTTTATAGTGCTCTTCATCAAGACATTTCTCTATATATGGAATACAGTTCTTTGAGTAAACTGCAAACAAAGGCTGTAAGTATTCTCCCTTTTTTGGTACCACACCATCATAGCCATTTGCCATCTCACATAGTTTTCGGGCTGCTGCACCGTCTATAAATGGCATGTCACAAGCGGTTACAAAGGAATACTCATTACTCGCATGGGTCAACCCCGAATGAATTCCTCCTAGCGGTCCCTTATTAATAATAATATCAGGATACTTTTTATATGGTAAAAATTCATAGGTTTGGATAGTATTAGTTATAATAATAACCTCGTTAAAGTATTTTGCTAGCTGCCCGGCAATTGTTTCAATGAAGGTTTTATCCCCTGCTGGCAGTAAAGCCTTGTTCATTTTCATTCTAGAGCTTTTTCCTCCGGCCAAAATCACTGCAGAAAACTTCATTTTAACCTCCATCTGCTCTAACATCCTCAAATTATTATATGTTTGGCAGCTATCACAGTATTATCCCCTAACCTTTCAACTGCCTGGTTAATTACATTAAATAATTCACTAACATTCCCGGGCCAGGAATGGGCCTTTAATTTAATCCAAGCCTCTTCTGATACATCAAAAGTCAATGATTTTTTTTTGCCAACCAGTGTTTCTAATCTATGGGCCAACAGGCATTCTATGTCCTGGATTCTTTCCTGTAAGGGGGCTATAAAAATATGATGTCCTGACAGCCTGTAGTATAAATCCTCATCAAAAAGCTTTTGATTAACCATTTTCTCTAAATTTTCTGTGGAAGAAGAAAAGATTCTAAATTCTCTTTCTTTTGTTTTCCCATAAACATCTACAAAGGTTTTTTGTCTGCAGGCCTTCAAAAGTGCCAACTGCATTTTTTTAGGCAGGTAATTTATATTCTTGATAAAAAGAACACCATGCTGTGCAAGCTGTAAGGAATTTAGAAATAAACGGCCGTTAGTGCTGTTTTTCATACAATCAAATTGCACAAAGGGACCCTTGGAGTTTTCAAAATGTATGGCACGGGCTAAAGTTTCCTTGCCAACTCCCTGTCCTCCGGTAAGATGCAGGTTAGCTGAGCCTTCAGCAGCCCTTTTTGCAGACTTAATCACGTCTTTCCACTTTTTACTTTCCCCTTTTAAATCCATAAAGGATGTTTTGGCTGTCAATCTCAAAACTGAACTGCCTAAACGCCACATTTTTTTATATTCCCAGATTTCAAGCTGATCCTCTATTCTACGGGCCAGCATATACACTAAATGATTATACCCGGGTTGCTTATCAGCTATATCTCCCATTAAGGCAATAATTCCCTTTAGTTCTCCTTGTTTAGTAAATATGGGAGCTGCTTCACCAAAAAGCCTATGCCATAAGCTGTTATAATGCTCCGCCCCCCAGACGGAAACAGGCTTTTTTTCTAATGAAGCCAAACCAATACAATTGGTTCCTGCAATACCCTCTGCAAGACACTGCCCCGGTTTAAAGCCCTTTAAAATATCACTTCCGTCTCTGGTATAGGTCACTTGCAGAATATTTCCTTCAGGGTCCGATAATAGAATTGCCATGTCTCTATTATACAATGCTTCAGTCAGTGCTAAAATACTAGTTTCTGAAGCTTCCAATGAGTCTGCATGGGCTTTTTTTAGATTCTTTAATCCATGGTCCTTGACAATGTGCAGTTTATCTGGCCCTTGACAGCGGCTTATCTGGTTGTTTTTAGAACGAATCCAGGATCGTAGGATTACAGGAGAAATACCTCCATATAATTCTCCCTTGTCTACAAATCTTTGCCATGCTCTGGTAATGATATCCAAATCCTTGTGTGCTTTCACATCTTCCATCTCCTATCAGTCATGAACATCTATTTTTTGTTACATTTTGGACACCTTGGACCAATACAAAATATTGTTTCTTATAACCGGTTCTACTATATCCTTGTCCAAAAGTGAAGCTAAATAGGCATTTACAGTAACAATTATTAAATGGTAAACAAGATATGTTCTACATTCCACCTTAACATACTCCAAGGCAGCCTTAACCAGTTCTTCTGAGGTTTTAAGACCCTTATCCAGGTTTTTTTCAAGGACATTATAAATTTCCTCTATTCGATTAATGTTGAAATCAATTATCTGTCTTGCATTTTGTGAAGTAGAGTATATACCTTGGTGGGAGTTTATCTGATAATAGCAATCATATTTGTCTTTTAACATAGCTAATGTTTCTATTAAAGCATCTACATCCACTAGAAATGGTACAGGATGCTTGTCTAAGACGTTTTTACAGAAGTATGCATCACCAACAAAAAAGACGTCATTTTTTATAATGCCTATCATTCCCAGGGTATGTCCTGGTAAAGGTACAATTTCAAGCCCCCAGGTATTTATAAAATCTTTATTACAAAAAATATCTTCTCCTGGGCTGGATGGTGCCATATAAAATTTATTCTTTAATATTTGGGGAGGATTTACGCCACAAAAAAGACTAAAAGGCTCAAGCATGGGTGATTTTAAAAAGTTTATTTCCCAGGCTGATGAATAAACTGGTGCATTAGTAAGCTTTACCAGCCTTTGATTACCTCCAAAGTGATCTGCATGTCCATGGGTATTTATTATGGCTTGAAGTTGAAGACCCATTTCATTAATAAGATTATACACCATTTGACCTGATGTTTTATCAAGACCTGTATCAATTACAATACATTCCTTGTCCTGCACAATCAATCCAAGGTTTATGGTTCTGCTTTGGATGACAAATACATTTTCATTTATTTGCTTTAAATGCATTTATTGACCTCCATGGCGCTAGTTGGAAATTAATTAACTATACTTTATCCAATTTCCGCAGTTATGAAAACTCCTTTTTTAATAAATAAAAACACAAAAGACTTCCGGTTTACCCAAAAGCCTTTAATTAATTTTCAACATTATTATTTTAATTCCTTTTTTCGAGAAAATCCTTTGGTTATAATGTAAAGTCTTAACTCATTCGGCTTATACTACATGGCATTATGCTTTTTTGAAAGGAAACAATAACAATAGAAAGGGAGGTGATGACTTATATGCCTGAAAACTGCCCACTAACAAACTGTAAACACTTTGACAACGGTATTTGTGCCAATGAACAAATGAAAAATGTAAAAAATAGTGTGGCTTGTTTAAAAGAAGGCACTTCAGATTGTGTTGACTGTTTTGAAGCTAAATGCTAGATGCTAGGCCCCCGTTTTAGGTTCGTTTCCCCCGAGCGAACCTTTTCTTTTTTATTAGTGTTCATCTAAACTGCATCATCGTCAGCTTCATTATTCTTGGCAATTTTTTCAACCTCTAACTCATATTCAGCCATGAGTACTATTACTGCACTTAGAGCCACAAAGTATGGGAAAAACAGGGCTAGTATTATCCCGCCATTAACTGGTATGCTTATGACCTTATTGCCATCTTTTTTCACAATTATTTTTGCAACGTTCCCCTGTCTAATAAGCTCTTTAATTTTCTTTAATAAATCTTGTCCCTTGACCTTAATTGTATTTAGCTCTGTTTCAAATGTACTCTTCTCTTTTTCAATGGCTACAATTGCTTCAACCACATCCCAGCCGTTTGCTTCCAAATAATCTCTTGCTTTTTCATATGAAGCTCCTGTCCTATCTCTGACTAATTCTACCTTGTCTAATTTTTCCATGGTCTTTACCTCCTGGTAACCTTATTTCAAGTAATTCTTTAATTTAAGTTTACCCTGTCTTTACTATTTAATGCAACATGCAGATAAAAAAATAACCACCGGAATCATTCCTAGGTGGTTATTTTGGCTTCTGCTTTTGTGCTATCTTCCTTTTCATTAATCAGGCTGTTTTTAATCTCGTTAACTATTGTGAATGCTGTTTCTAAAGCATATTTTGCGTTATCCATATCTGCTATGGATAAACACTCATATTCTGTTTGGAACCTTAAATCAAAAATCTGAAAAATTGCTTTATGGTAGCATGGCTCCATTTTACCAGTATTAACATAATGCTTGCCTAAAGCCGTGAGCATTGTAGTAGGTTTATACGCACTAACATCATCCTGAGAAAAAAGTGCTCTAATACTATAGAAGACTGCATAATATGCTCTAGAAATTGAATCACCATAATGTCCCATTCTGAATAATACAGATGCTGCCTGAAGAGAAGAATGGGATTTATGCAGCCACAAGGCACACTTATTTATACTGCTTTCCATATTGCTGCCTCCTTATGCATTCCAATGTCAGATAACAGCTTACCTTTAATGATTCTATGTGCTCGATGGGTATTTTCTTCACAGTAGCCAACAACTCTTAAAGAAATAAGATTGTTAAAATTATTTTTTGACATAATTTTGTAAGCTACATCATAAATACTATTAATTATATCCGGATTTATTCTTCTTACAGCAACCCTCACCTCCATGACTGAATGGGAGGAAACCCATTGGTTAGAAATATCCCCACAGGATATTGCTGCTATTCTGTTTCCAAACTCTTCCTCTATAGATTTTTTTACCTCATCAAGAATTCTTAAACATGCTTTTCTCCTGGAAGACAACTTAGACACCCCTTTAACAATTTTTTCTAATATCTTTTATATCTTTTAGGCTATTCGCGTACAAGCCCTATAATTCCTTTAGCACAATACTTCGAATTGTGAGAAGGTTTAACTACTAATGGCGATTTATGGAAAATTATATTCTTTCTTTAAGATATATAACAATTTTTATTAATAAGAGGTATACTTATAGTATATTTCATTGAACTGAGGGATTGTTTTGAACCATATCACTTTTTTAGGAAGCGGCGGGGCTAGAATAATGTTATCCACGCAGGTCCTTGCTACTGGAGGAATGATAATTAGCTTGGATGATACCCACTTCAGCCTGGACCCAGGTCCAGGAGCCCTGGTAAATATTTTCAAATACAATATTAATCCAACTGACCTGCACGGGATAATAATTTCTCACAGACACCTGGATCATTCGGCAGACGTAAATGTAATGATTGAAGCAATGACCAAAAGTGGTTCAGTTAAAAGCGGCCAGGTGTTTGCCCCTTCCGATGCTCTTGATATTGACCCAGTTATCCTCAAATATCTGCGAAAGTATCTCAGGGAAGTTACATATTTACGACCCTTATCAAATTACATAATTAACAACCTTCCCTTCACTACCTCCATGCCTCACCAGCATGGTAGCGAAGAGACTTATGGCTTTCTTTTTCATGGCAGGAACACCATATTAGGTTATATACCTGATACTGCATTTTTCCCAGAGCTATTAGATTTTTACAAGGCAGACGTCTTAATTGTTTCCATGCTTCGCCTAGAAAAAAGCAATGTCTTACATTTGTCTGTAGATGATGTGGAGCTAATCATAAAGTCTATAAGACCGAAGGTAACCATATTGACCCATTTTGGTTATCAAATCTATCAAAAAGGCCCAGATAAAATAGCTGACTACCTGACAGAAAAAACTGGTCAATCGGTAATTGCTGCTGCTGACGGGCTGGAAATAGATTTTTAGACTGGAATAAAGCTTTGGAACTAAAGCTTTGGAATAAAGCTCATGGCATTAGGTTAAAATTATTAGGAGAAGCTTACAGGTAGAAGGGAAGATTTTATTGTGCTAATTATTTTTGCCAGGACAATTATTTTATTTCTCCTGGTAATGATTGTAATTCGTGTCATGGGCAAAAGGCAGATTGGAGAGCTGCAGCCATTTGAACTGGTTCTTGCTATTATGATTGCAGAACTAGCTACAGTTCCCATGGAGGATAAGGAAATCCCCTTAATTAATGGCATTATCCCCATCTTAACACTCCTGCTGCTTCAGGTTATAATCACCTTCATTTCATTAAAAAGTGATAAGCTGCGAGGGCTGATAAGCGGCACACCAAGTGTATTAATTGAAAATGGCAAAATTATTGAAAGTGAATTAAGAAAGCTCCGTTATAATTTAACTGATTTGCTTGAACAACTGCGCCTAAAAAACTTTCCTAACATTGCCGACATTGAATATGCAATCTTAGAGACAAGTGGTGAATTAAGTATAATACCAAAATCACAAAAAAGACCTGTTACGCCCGAGGATTTAAATATCCATACTGCTTATGAAGGACTAACACTCCCATTAATAATGGATGGACATGTTAAGCTAAACAATTTACAAAAGCTCAACCTTGATACCAAGTGGCTAAACGCTGAATTAAATAAATTTGGCATAAAAAGTACGACAGAAGTTTTATTAGCTTCCCTTGATACAAAGGGAGAGCTCTATATACAGAAAAAGGGTACAAAAGCTAACAAAGCGGGTACCCTCTAATACCTATAATAACAGAGAAATTTCATATAAGGACTGATTTATAGTGCGTCTAGTTGTAATAATAGTGATTGCTCTAGTAGTTTTTTTAGGCATAGGAATATACAGTGAAATATGGCTTTCTAATACCGCACAGGAGATTTCTGTTGAGGTTGCCAAGCTGGAGCAAACTATTAAAAACAAAAAGTGGGATGAGGCAGCCGAGTTAATTAAAACCATACATAAGAATTGGTCTAGTATTGAAGAGCGCTGGGATATAATAGTGGATCATAGAGAGATGGATGAAATAGATTTGGCCCTAACAAGGGCCATGAAGTTTATAGAAGCTGAGAGTTTCGATTTAGCCCTGGCTGAAGTAGCAGTAATACAGCATATGGTTCTCCATATTGCCAAGAAGGAGTCACTAAGAATACTTAATATATTCTAATAGAAACTCCAGTTAAACCATTATCTTATAAGCATATGTCTATAAAACAGGCATCTATCAATATAACGTGTTATAGTTATAAGAATAATACACCAACATATGGTGTATTTTGAATGCAGCAGCTTTATTTTTTATGGATTGTTTAACGGAATTGTTGGTTAGCCGTTAATCTGTCAATTTGTCAATTTGTCAAGCCTGACCCCTGGTCGAAGAATTTGGATCCATGTTTTTCCCCTGACCAGGCTGATTGGCTGGCCCTGCTGGTCATAGTAGATGGTTGGTTCGGTCATACTCTTTTTTTCCCAGGTACCTTGATAGTACTGGCCGCCTAAAAAGTATTCAGCTTCACCCTTGCCAACCACATCTACCCAGATATGCTGCAGCTCTGTTTGCAAATTGCGATGGCCAGCATACTGAATAATTATGTTGTTGGTATACACCTGTTCACCAGACTCCCGATCATCATATAATTTATCGTTTAGAAACCTCATATAGGCTTTTTTGTTCATATCCCATTTGTATGTAACCCTGTTGGAGCTGTTGTAGCGAAAACTAATTTCTGTATATGCAGGCTCTTTTTCAGGAGTATCTACAAAAACCCAGTTTTTGAAATTGCCATTTTCGGGTTTCCCATTTAAAGCTTCAGCAAAATTTATATATGTACTGTGGGGCCTCTTCCGATTCTTATCTAAGAAGAAACCCCTGTGCCCTTTCACATCATCTATATCTCTGATCTTCCATTCCCCAATCTTTGCAAAGGATTCGTTGCACCCCCCAACATGTACGTAGTAGGCGTCCCATTCCTTTGCAAGCTGCATATAATAAGGTCTTGCACTGCGGACAGGACCTGCAAATTCTGGGGGATTCCCATAAAATAAGGCCATGAGCCTTGTTAGCAAACCTTCTGCCTCTATCTCATAAACTATATCCGCATGAATTAACCCCGACTGGGGTCTTGCAGGTGCTAGATTGTCAATCATTACCGCTGTTAAGTTCTGTATATTTTCTACATAAAGGCCGGTTAGTGGGTTGTATATACCTGTGGACTCTGGAATTTCTGCTGCTTCTTCTTCCTTATTTCTTTCATCTTCACTATTAATAGAGCTTTCTTTGCCCCCACATGCTGAAAGAATGGTTATTGCAAGTAAAAATATCATCACTAATACAACTAACTTGTTCTTCATAGGCTTTATATCATCCCTTCAGTTTTATCTCTATATGATTTCAGCACCTAGAACATTTTCCATTTGTTGAAGGGCAAATTCGTGGGCCTGGGCATCAAAGCTTGCCACTCCATCTTTATATACAAACACCTTGTAATCCCTGTTACAAAGTTCTTCAACTGTATAGAGCACACAGATATTGGTACACACACCTAAAATATATATTTCCTCGGGTTTTTCAGTTTCTAGTATTTTATCCAGGTTTGTATTATAAAAGGCACTGTAGCGCTGCTTTTCAACACAGTATACCTTGGGATATACTTCTAAAAAAGCTAATTCTTCAATAACCTCTGCACCCCAGGTTTCCTTTATGCAGTGGGTTGGAAATCTTTCAAACTCCAGATCATCTATAATGTGAGCATCCTTTACCAAAACAATGGGGTGTTTTTCCCGCACAAAATCATTAACTTTTTCAACTATAAAGGGAATAATCTTTTCTGCATCTTCACCGCAGTTTAGTTTTCCTTCAGAATGCACAAAATCATTTAGCACGTCAATTACTAATAGCAGTTTTTTTTGCATAATCAGCATCCTTCCTCTATGGATTACAGGCATATTCCACTGTATTTAATTCTATGGGACAATAAAATATTCCTCCCTATATACAGAAATAAAGAAAGCAAAAAGAGACCTATATCCGGTCTCCTTCGCATTAAAGCTATTTAATTTTTTAGAAGAATATTCCCTTTGGCAGTGGTACCAAAAACACTTTTGCAAAAAGGGTATAAAACCCAGAGGACACAACCACTGCTAGAAGAGTTGTCTTAAAAGCAGTCTTGGGTGACCGATCTTCTCCCAGGAACCAGAAGAATACAGCCATAAACAGCATACTGGAAACAAGGAATCCTAGTACGGTCATTAACCAAACATAAGCAACCATACCAAGGAGCATGATAAACATATAAATCTGTTTGTCACCATCAAAAATCTTAATTTGCTTGGGATTTTTAATACCCATAATCAGGTTGATTATCGTAAAAAATGCCAGCACAACAATTATAACTTTAGGGAAGAAAGCTCCATAGTAGGTAACCTTTTCCAAGGCATTCCAGGCAACCCCACATACAATGAGCAAGAATACGGAAAATATATTGTCACTAGTTAGCATGGGTTTCTCCCTCCAATCTCTTTTTCATTTCCTCGATTTTTCTCTGCCGCTTATCGGAAATAAAGGGCCATGCAGCAGAAATCAAACATAAAATAATTAATACTATAGATATGGGCCTTGTAAAGAACATTGCTATCATGTTGCCCTGTGCTTTACCCATTAACATTGATTGAACAAGGCCATTTTCGGCAATTGAACCAAGGATTAAACCTAATACTATAGGTCCAGGGTGATATCCTAGCTTTCTAGTTACATAGCCTATAAGACCAAATAGAACCATAATATATACGTCAAGCATATTATTACGAATACTATAGGAACCAATTACGCACATAAATACAACAATGGGTGCCAGATAAGCCGGTGAGATATTAATGACTCTTGCTACAAACCTAGATCCATAGAAACCAAGGAAGAACAAGGCAATGTTGGCAAAGATTAATGAGATTAAGAATGTATAGGTTATCTCACCAAACACAGTATATAACTCTGGACCAGGTCTTAATCCCTGGAGCATTAAGGCACCCAAAAGAACTGCGGCAGGTGCTGCACCAGGTATACCTAGTGTTAATAGGGGTACAAGTGAACCACAAACTTCTGAGTTGTTTGATGCTTCCGCAGCTGCAACGCCATCAATGGTTCCCTTTCCAAATTCCTCTGGGGTCTTGGAAAACCTAATTGCCTCATTATAGGATACCAATGCTGCAATGTTACCACCGGCACCAGGAACAATACCTACAAAGGCTCCAATGATAGCTGATCTGAATAAAAGCATGGGCTTTCTGTTTAATTCCTTGATGACAGACCAGGCTACACCCTTTTGATGTTTAAATAGATTAATTTTTGTTTTTTCCATTGTTCGTTCAACCATGTTGAAAATCTCTGGAATACAAAAGAAGCCTATTAAAGCTACTATTAGCTGCAAACCTGCCTGAAGCTGCCAGAAACCAAAGGTAAAACGCATATCCCCACCAATTGGAGAAATACCAATAGTTCCAAGTAAAAGACCCAGGGCTCCACCCATGAGGCCCTTAATAATTGATTTAGATGCCAGGGTTGCTATTATGGTTAATCCAAATATAGCAAGCCAAAAATATTCTGGATGTCCAAATTTTAAAGCCACATTTGCCAATAAAGGTGAGAATAAAAGTAATATAATTGCTCCAATAAGACCACCTACACTTGAACTATATGCTGCTGCAACCAAGGCATGCTCTGCCTTGCCCTTTTTAGTAAGGGGATAACCATCAAAGGTTGTTGCAATTGCAGATGGCGTTCCAGGTGTATTTACAAGAATTGCAGCAATACATCCACCATAGATGGCGCCAACATAAACTCCACCCAAAACCATCAAAGCAGTAGTGGCTGGCATTGTAAAGGTAAAGGGAACTAGTATGGCAAGGGCCATGGTAGCTGTAAGACCTGGTAATGCGCCAACTAGAATCCCTGCGGAAACTCCTACAAGCATTAGTATGAAGCTTACTGGATCAAAAACATTCCCTAGTGCTACGACGAAATTCTCCAGCATGTCTTTAAGTCATCTCCTTTCAAGAATAGTTAATTTTCCCGGGCATTAAGCCCGGGAAAATGCTTGCCTATTATTTTAAGCTTTCCAACAGTTCAGTATAGGTTTTAGTCATTTCATCTAGATATGCCTGTGCTTCATTCATGTCCATTGCAACAGGAACAAAGCCCTGCTCAATCATTTGCTTTCTAAGGTTTTCATCATTTGCTACTTCCATGAATGCATCAGAAAGTTTTTTCTTGTACTCTTCAGGTGTTCCAGGAGGCACTGCTACACCCCTGTCAATACTTGGGATCATGTCATATCCCTTTTCAATAAAGGTTGGAACATCTGGTAGAGCTTCAAATCTTTCAGTTCCACCAAAAGCTAATATTTTCATACTGTCTTCATATTGAACCAGGGCATCAGAGTTAGCCATAACGGCTGCAACGTGTTTGCCGAGGAAGGCCTGCATTTGTGGAGCAGCTCCTGTAAAGGGAACGTATGTCAATGTTACTCCAGTCAAAGCTTCAAATTCAATAGCTGCAATATGGTGTCCACTAAATGTACCTGAACCACCAACTGTTACAGCACCAGGGTTTGCCTTTGCGTACTCAATGAATTCTTCCAATGTGTCAAAGGGACTATCCTTTTGTACAGCAAGACCTACAGGTGTTCTTTGGAAGAAAGCTACTGGTTCTATCTGCTCAGTTTTGTAGCCTGCATTATCTCTGGATAGTGGCTGCAGAATAATGTGTGGAACGTTGATACCAGCCATGAAGTAACCATCTGGCTTGTGGTTAACCAGCTCTGACCAGCCTACTGCTCCACCACCGCCAGCCTTGTAAGTTACAATAACACTGGTTCCAAGGATTTTTTCAAGTAATGGCTGCTGTCTTCTTGCCTCAACGTCTGACTGTCCACCTGGATCAAAGGGAATCAAGTAAGTTATTGGGCTGCTCGGATAATTAGGATCTACAGTAACTTCCTTTGGGGCATCCTTGCCCTCTTCAGGGGCCTTACCTTCATCTTTAGTTCCACTACAACCAACAACTAAAGCCATTGACAACAGTAAAACTAATAAACATAAACCTAACAATTTAACCTTACGCATTAATGAACCTCCTCCTAATACTCTTTTTATTTTTTTATTTTTAAAGGGTTAACCCTTTAAAACATGGTTAGGACTTAAATGATTATCTTTTTGTATTATCTTTTTTGACCCAAAATAACATCTTTTTCAACAGCGTCTAGATGGTCCAGCATGGCCCTTCTAGCTTTTTCTCCATCTCGTTCTAGCAGGGCCTCTGCAATCTTCATGTGTTCTTGCAGGGATTTTTGGGGCCTGCCTTTAACACTTGCAGCCCTGGCCCTTGAATCTGCTAGTAAATCCAGTAGATTGTCCATTATATTTCCTAAAACACTATTGTTTGCTGCTTCTGCTAGAAGATGATGAAACTTTCCATCCTGTTTGGCTAGAACAGCTAAAAAATCTCCCTTGGAACTATTATCTAGGATATATATAGTCTCCTGGACCAGGTTATATATCTTTTTTAACTGCTCATCTGTCCCATTTTGACAAGCCCATACAGCTGCTTCAGTTTCTATCAGCTTTCTTATTTGAAAAAGCTCTTCAATTTTTTTTTCATCTACAAAAATATGGGATATAAACTTCTTCATATATTCATCAGGGTCATTATTTGCTATGAAAACTCCTTGCCCATGCTTTATAGTTACTACTCCTGATACTTCAAGGAGCCTCAAAGCTTCCCGAAGAGATGTTCTGCTTACACCTAGCATGCCTGCCAATTCTCTTTCTGAAGGCAGCTTGTCACCTGGCCTTAATTCTCCATGCATTATGCCCTTCTTTAATTCGGCAATAACCTTCTCGTAGACGTTGGCAGATTTTTCATTTACTGGCTGAAACATTACCTTTGCCTCGACCCTCATAATAAACCCTCACTTTGCAACACTATATACTTAAGCCAACCCTATTAACTCCTGGCATGGTTTATTCCATTCTTGCTCTATTTGATTTAGATGCTTAAACCAGCCCTACTGATACCAAATCCACTACGTTCTTTTAATATTTCACATTTAGTTAATTTGCCTGATAGCACTTCAACTAGTTCATTGTATATTAAATCACCAGCTTGTTCTAAGGTAATTTCACCAGCAAGAATGCCGCTTAAGTCAAGATCCATTGTGTCTTTCATTTGCCTCCAGGAATTAGCGTTACCAGTAATTTTGATTGTAGGCATAATTGGTTGGGCAATTGTGTGGCCACCGCCGGTACAAAATACCATGGCCTGGGCTCCTCCAGCAGCAATGGAAGTGATAGACTCAGCTCCATGGCCAGGGGTATTCATTAGATAAACTCCCGCTTGTTTGTTCAATACAGGCTGTCCATTACTTATAACATCAATAATAGGTGCGGAACCACTCTTCTTTGCTCCACCCAGGGATTTTTCTTCTATGGTGCTTAATCCCCCAACTATGTTGTCTCCTGTAGGCTGGGAACCTCTAATATCTTCTCCTGTAGCAAGAATTTTTTGTTCATAAGAAGCAATTTCATCTATAATTTTTTGGGCTATTTGGGGTGAAACTGCCTTGGAAGTCAACCATTCTTCTGCTCCCATGAGTTCAGGAAATTCAGCAAGTATTGATCTTCCACCTTCTCTTACTATCCTATCAGAACAAAATCCTAAAGCAGGATTAGCCGAAAGGCCCTGGGTGGTGTCTGATGTTCCACAATTCAAGCCTAATAAGAATTGGCTCATTTCCACTTCTTCTCTCTTCATTTTTGACAGTTCTTGAGCAAAATACATAGCTTGACGTGTAGCTACTGCTGTAGCTTCTATAGCTCCACCAACTTCTCTTATGTTAACTCCAAAAACTGGTTTTCCGGATTTTGATATTTCTTCTCCCATTTCATCAATGTTGCAGAATGCTTCTCTAAAGTGATCTACTATAACTACTGCACCTACGTTAGGGTTCTTTGCTAAACCACATAAAATGTCAAAGGTCATTTTAAGGTCAGACATGGTTTGACATCTTCCCAAGTCATGTGTAATAGGAATTGATCCTTCTATTGTGTTGGCAACTCTTTCTACTACACTATTTGCATAAACTGTTGCAGAAAGTATTAAAACATAGTTTCTTGCTCCTACTTGTCCGTCTGGTCTATAGTATCCATACCATTTAGTCATTAACATGCACATCCTTTCTGTTTTGCTGCTAAGTCTCCTCTGCCCCTTAGTGGTTCTATGTTATGAATATGAACGTGCTCACCAACAGCTATGTCTGCTGTCGCTCTTCCAATACTTAATCCATACTTAAGAATAATGTCCCCTGCTTTAATTGGCTTAATTGCAACCTTGTGTCCATAGGGAATATCAGCAGAAACCTTAATTTGCAGCTCCTCGCCCATGACAGTTACAGGAATAACCATACCTTTTTTTACATCGTTACTTAAAATATTTGCTACATTGTCTTTCGCTTCGTCAACTACCCAGGCAATTTTTGTAGTCATTAATACTCCTCCTTTTTTAATTGTACAGGGACACACCTCTTTTAGAGTTCTGCTCTGTAGCTATGGAATGTCCCCAACTTATAAAAGTTTGTAGTTTTTTTACTGCTTACCATCTATTTCAAAAGATACCTACTTGAACTGGTAAGAAGTCTGTGGTCAGTGGTCCAACCACTTTTACATTTGCTATATTTCTACATGTTTTTTCATTTTCCTGCTGCTATAAGTAAATTTAATAACAAAATATTATAGGCTTATTTCCTTTGTTTATATTAAAAGCTAGATTTATCACCTTTAACCAACTACGCATAAAACCCCCACCATATACAAAAAATATAGAGTGAAACTTGCCAACTAGAAACATGCCAGTTTTATGGCCTGGATGGGTTTAGGAGGTTCATAAATGGATTCCGCTAAACAGGAGGAGCACAAGGAGAAACTTGCCTATATAGACAAAAGGGTAGAAAACAATCTGGAAGTTATAGATTTCTTCTTTGCAGACAGTGAGGTTGTAACCAAAAAGATAACAGACACTTCCAAAAAAAAAGTCCTCTATGGAGTAGCTTATCTGGACAACTCCGTCGATATTAACCTGCTTAACAGAGATGTGCTTAAGCTAATTAGAAGCCATGTGTCAAAGGGGTCATCACGTGCACTGGTAATTTCAGAGCTGGAGGATTCCATTGCTAACATCATTGCTGTGGACACCCTTGATGAAGCAATGGATTTTTTAGTACAGGGTTTTGTGGTCTTCTTTGCAGAAGGTTCGGAAAAGGCCTGGGTTATGGAATTAAGAAAGTTTCCCCAGAGGTCAGTTCAAGAACCAGAGTCAGAGGTTCAGGCCAGGGGGCCCAAACTTGGTTTTACTGAGGTAATTGGTGAGAATACTGCACTTATAAGGCGAAGTATTAAGTCCAGCGAACTAAAATTTAAAACCTTTATCATTGGAACTAAATCTAGGACAATAGTAGAGGTTGCTTATATTGAATCCCTGGTAGAGCAAGATGTTTTAAAAGAGATTATAGATCGTCTTGAAACTATAAAAACTGATGTAGTTACTGGCACAGGACAGCTTGTGGAATTTATTACTGATCACCCTTCCTCCCCTTTTCCACAAACATTGCGTACTGAAAGGCCTGACAAGGTAGCTGCTAATTTGTTGGAGGGCAGAGTTGGGATTATTGTAGACGGACATCCTGATGCCATTATTTTGCCTGCCCCCCTGCCCTTATTTTTTCAAACCCTTGATGAGTATAACACTCCCTGGATATTTGGCTCCCTGTTAAGGCTTATCAGATGGTTCAGTTTTATAGTGGCCATGTTTTTACCTGGCTTTTATATTGCCATAATTTCTGTAAACTATGAAATATTACCCCTTGAAATGCTGGTAGTTATCTCTGAATCCCGTTCCAAGGTTCCCTTTCCTCCCTTGATTGAAGCAGTGCTTATGGAGGTAACCATAGAGATTCTGCGAGAAGCAGGAATCCGACTTCCAGGAGCCTTGGGCCAGACCATAGGTATTGTGGGAGCAATGGAATTTATGAAGATGATAAAAAAAATGCAGGAGGCCAATTCAGACCCCCTGGCACTGGGCAAAAGATTTCGGGCTAAATACTTTCAAGTTTTCCAGGAAATAGACTGGAGGGAACATTACCCCTATGCTGATTTAAACATTGATGTCAGGGTAAATATTCCCCGTTTCGGGGTGATTAATTAGTGGGAACGCTATAGCCAAGGAGCCGAGAAATTTTTTCTGTAGCTTCCATAACCTTATGACACAAAGAATTTTCAATTCTATCAATGGTCATTCTTTCACTAGGACCAGCAATGCTTACTGCTGCAACAACCTGACCGAGATGGTTTCTAACTGGTGCTGCAACACACCTTACTCCTGCTTCATTTTCTATATCATCTACAGCGTATCCTTTCTTTCTTACCATTGCTAGGTGTTCCATTAATACTTCGTAGTCAATTATAGTATTGGGAGTTCTCTTGGGCAGCTCAGCTTCTAAAATCAGGTTTTTTAATCTTCTCTCCGGTAAAAAAGCTAACATTATTTTACCAGCCGAAGTGGAATGGGCAAAACCTTGGACACCAATACGAGAATATAACCGGATTGTATTACAACTTTCAACCTTATCAATATAAATTATATAATTTTTATCCAATACAACTAGATGGACTGTCTCGTTACAATCTTCAACAAGCCTTTCCAGTACTGGTCTGGCAATTTTACGCAAGTCTATATTTTCTAATAGTTCTCCTGCAAGTTGTAAAATTTTTAGACCTAATTTGTACTTACCTGAAATGTTATCTCTTGTAATGAAACCGTTATTCTCTAAAGTTGAAAGCAAACGAAAAACCGTACTTTTGTGCATGTCAAGAATTCTTGCAATTTCCGTGAGTGTAAGTTCTTTCTCAGACTTGCCTATTATTTCTAATACTGATAAAGCCTTGGCTACAGAATTAATTTGGTTTTTTGCATCCATTTATAGTGTTCTCCTTTAACTAAACCGACCATATCATTCCTTACAAGTCATAATTAGTTCTTTTTCTTATATACAATTGTACATATTTTTGGCATAATTTCTACATATTTATTGATATTGATTTAGAAAACTACTTATATTTAAAGCAATGTTTGTATCTTCTGCAACTATATGCAGACATACACCCTTCATGGGTACTTTTCTGCAAATTAATTTCACTTCATCCAAGGATAGATCTCCCCATACCAAAAATCTTTTCTCTTTTTCTACTACCTTAATGAAATATGGTATCAATTCTTCTATTGTTGGTCCACCCACATCTTTATTTATCTGTATTACCTTAAGTTCTTCAATTGTAAGTATTTCATCAAGGGCAAATAGTGAGGCTGGATGTAAATGAATTAAATTGAATGGATATACCCTTGAAATTTCTTCATTTGCTTTTCTTAAATATTTGGCATAAAGTTTAGGAGAAAGAAGAGCACATGCATCTTCCTGAAACCATATGGCTTTATCAGGAGTCCAGAGGCTGTAAAAGCCAAAACCTGTTCCGCCAGAAAATTCATTAAGCCTTTCCTGCTGATATTTAATAAATTGAATGTAGAATTTAGTTAGTTTGTTTTGAAGTGCTATGCTTTCGTCAGGATATAGAATATAGTCTATAGCAAATTGCTCATGCCCTCTAAGACAGGACATCATGTCAGAAATTCCCCTCAATATGGGCTGCCCTATTGGAAATCTTCCGTTAGATAAGATAATAAGTTTTTCAATATACTCCATATATTTTTTAACCCACAAATTATCAGGATCAAATGTTATATCTCCTATTCGCTCCCAACTTAAATTCATTGGTTCAGCAATAAAAGAACTTTGTCCACCAATAATTTCACACCCTAATATGGCTTCCATCCAGGGTATGCCGGTATATGGGCTGGCTACCAGGGTTAAATCCTGCTCCACATCTATAGTTTCTTTATACATTCTCTCATAATCGTCCAAAAAATCTTCTACTATTATCATTTCAGGAGTAATATGCAAGCCATCAACCAAGATTTTTTTTGCACCTAAATATCTTTTTGCAGGAAAATATGAACCCAGACTAAATCCAAATAAAGGTCTGTTCATTTTTTCTCCAGACCAGAATTCTATATGCCTCAGTTTTTTATTATTATTCATTAGTAAAGCTCCTAATCAATTCACTTTTAATTCGTCAACAATATTTTTACATTGTTCATAAAATATACCCATATCTACCGAATAAGCAATATATTTAACCCCAGCAATTCGCCATTTCTTGGCATTTTCTAAGTTATCCACAAAGGTACCTATATGAATACCCTTTGTTTTGCATAGGTCAATAATTTGGCTCATCTTTTCTTCTACTAATGGATGGTCTATCTGCCCAGATAGACCTAAAGATTGTGATAAGTCATAAGGTCCTATGAATATGATGTCTATACCTGGCACATCCATTATGTCTCTCAAATTATCAATTGCTTCCTGGCCCTCCAACTGAATTATTATTAATGTTTCATTTGAGTTAGCAAAATACTCAAATCTTGTCATAGAAGAATATTTTGCAGCCCGCACAAATCGACAAACCCCTCTCATTCCTTGTGGTGCAAATTTGGCCAATTTAATAATCCTTTGCACATCTTCAGGCTTTGATACTTGAGGAACCTGAATTCCTGCCGCACCAATGTCAAGGGCTTCTCCAATAATATTATTGCAATTTTCTTTTACCCTGATAATAGGTAAAATACCTGATACCTGAGCTGCCCTAATAAGATTTTGGGCTGATTGTATATTATTTGGTCCATGTTCTAGATCAATAATTATAAAATCAAATCCACCATAACCAGCAGCTTCAACTATACCAGGGTCACTGGTTTTTGAAAACGGCCCATAAACTGTTTGTGTTTCAAGTTTATTTTTGAAACTTTTTATTAAATCAAAAAGCATTTAATTCACCACTTTCTTAATACATTTCCTTATTCTGCTGAACTTAAAATAGCACCCTTATTTGCTGAACTAACTATTTTTGCATATAATGCGAGATATCCTTTTTTTACTTTAGGTTCTTTCTTTGTCCATCCGGCTCTGCGTATTTCTATTTCATCATCAGGCACCTCAAGAGTAATATTCCTCCGGTTAATATCTATGGATATTATATCTCCATCCTTAACCAGAGCTATTGGACCACCTTCAGCTGCTTCAGGACATATATGGCCAATGAATCCACCCTTGTTAGATCCACTAAATCTTCCGTCAGTAATCAAAAATACACTTTCCGCCAGTTCATATCCATCTAGTAATTTTAGTGGAGTATACATTTCTCTCATTCCTGGTCCACCTTTAGGTCCTTCATAACGAACTACTATAATATCTCCAGGTTTAATTTTTCCATCATGGATTGCTGCAATTAAGTCCTCTTCTGCATCAAATACTTTTGCAGGGCCAGAACAAACAAGTCTATCTTCTGGTATAGCAGCTGGTTTTGCTATAGCGGTCCCTGGAGCCAGATTCCCTTTTAACACTGCTAACCCTCCTGTGGGTTTAAATGGGTTTTCTAAACTTCTAATCACTTTGCCATCTGGATCGGGAGGATTAAGAATATTGATATTAGTTTCAAGCGAATGTCCGGTTACCGTAACACAATGCTTGTTTAAAAGCGGCATCAGCTCTTTCATGACGACAGGTATTCCACCCACTCTAAAAAAATCAACCATATCATATTTACTGGCAGTGACTAATGAAGCAATATAGGGTGTTTTTAAACTTAGACTGTCAAACTCTTCTATGTCTAATTGAATTCCTGCTTCATGGGCTAGTGCTAAAATATGCAGTACAAGATTTGTAGAACCACCAATGGCAAGTCCAACTTTGATTGCATTTTCTATTGATTCTTTAGTTATAATCTGCCCAGCAGTAATACCTTTTTCCACCAGTGATATAATCTGTCTTCCAGATTCTCTGGCAATTACCAATCGTTTAGCTGCAACTGCCGGTACAGCAGCACTTCCTGGCAGGGATAAACCTATAGCTTCAGTTAAACAACACATGGTATTGGCCGTTCCCATCATTTGACAAGAGCCTGGACCAGGGCAAACACTATTCTCAATCTCTTTAAATTCTTCTTCGGTAATCCTTCCAGCCTTAAATGCACCTGTTGCAACTTCTATTGTATTTACATCTACATTTTGACCCTTGTATCTTCCTGTTTCCATTGGTCCGCCAGTAACAATAATAGTGGGCAGATTTAACCTTGCTGCTGCCATCAGCATACCAGGAACAATCTTGTCACAAGAGCCTAGAAGAACCATTCCATCTATCTGATGAGCCTCAATCATCAGTTCTACACTGCTGGCAATAACATCTCTGCATGGCAGAATAAATTTCATGCCATTATGGCCCTGGGCAATACCATCACAAGGCCCAATGGTTCCAAACTCTACCGGCATACCTCCGGCTTCATTAATTCCTTCTCTAACAGCTTGAGCTACCTGGTTCAGGTTAAATTGACCCGGACAAACTGTATTCCATGAATTTGCAACAGCTATTATTGGCTTTTTCAGATCGTTATCCGAATAGCCCATTCCTTTATATAATGCTCTTGTAAGTGCACCAGCCGGGCTGTTCCTGAATTCTCTACTTCTCCAATCCATAGCATAATCCCCCATTTAATATCAAGTTTCTAAATCAACGCTAGCCCCTTCCAGACCATTTCAATTTCGAGGGTATTAACATCATCAAAGTATATTAGATTAATGCTCGGATACCTCCATTAATGCTAAGCTTTCAAAAATGAAGCTGTTGTAGCAAAATTCTATGGTTTCCTACAAGCTATAACCCCGTTATTTGTTGAAATTAACTTTACCCTTTTCATTAATTGCATATATGGCTTTAACAGCATCTGCTGCCTCAACTTTTACAGGCATATAGCCCATCTCATTTGAGGCGACAGCGACTTTAGCAACAATTTGAATGTCTTCATCACTTAACGAACATATTTCATCTAATGTTATTGGCACTCCTATGGCCTTTGCCAGATTTACCGCTTCTATTATCTCTTCCTCTGGTCTGCCTTCCAATTCTAATAGACATAGATTACCATAGCCCACAAGTTCCCCATGGTATTTTTTATGTGCCTCATCTATATTAGTAAATCCAAAATAGATGGCATGGGCTGCAGCTCCCCTGCATTTATCACCGCCTAATACACTAGACATCCCCGCATGCCATATAATTGCATCAACAACCTGTTCTAGTGCATGAGATGATTCGTTTCTTTCAACGGACACCTTAGCATCTGGCCCAAACTCAACTATGACATCATAGCAAGACTTTGCAAGACCAACAGCTGCAATAGTCCAGCTGGTTTTGGGTATCCTGCTTGTTGTTGCACGCAGTTCATACCATTTTGCTAACGTATCTCCCATGCCGGCAAATAATAGTCTATCAGGAGCATTAGCTATAATTTCAGTATCAGCAAAAATAGCCTGAGGAATGGCTGAATCTAGGCAATTCTCTAAATAGAAACCCTCTGGCGTATGGATAATTGATAGAGGTGTAAAGGGTGCACATGTAGCTGCAATAGTGGGAACAGTTACAACCGGCAGCCCGGCCTTATAAGCCACAGCCTTGCCTGTATCTAAAGATTTTCCTCCTCCAATGCTAATAATTAAATTAGCCCTTGAGGATGATATCTTTTCTGACAATCCGTTAATATTGTCCCATGAACACTCTCCTCCGTACCAGAAGGTGTCAATAATCTCCATACCGGATTGCTCCAAGCTTTTGACCAACCTATCTTTTACAGCTGCCAGTGACTTTTCCCCAGAAATCAAAATTACCTTATCTCCTATTGGTTTACAAACATCTCCAATTTGTTCTAAAACTTCTTTTCCTCTAAAATATTTTGGTGGTACAAATGTAGTATCCATCTCCATACTCCCTTCATTTATTTATAATTCAATAAAAATATTTTTAATAACTCCTTTATCTAAGAAGCTGAGGTAAGAATAAGGATATTTTTGGAATATAAGTTATGACAAACAAACCTATTATCATCATAAGAATAAATGGTAAGATACCCCGTGACATTTTTTCCATGGAAACTCCCGATATTCCCGAGGCAACAAACAGATTTACACCTACTGGAGGTGACATGAGACCAATTTCTGCACCTATCACAAGAATTATTCCAAAGTGAATAGGATTTACTCCCAAATCCATTACAATAGGCAGGAATAACGGTGTAAAGATAATAATTAAGGACAAGGTTTCCATGAACATACCAGCAAATAGGATAACAATATTAATCAAAGCTAAAACCACCAGCTTATGCTCTGAAATGCCCAATAGAACCTGAGCTAACATGGTAGGTATCTGATACATTGTTATCAGTTTACTAAAAGCTGCAGCCATCCCAACAATTATTATTACACTTCCGGTTACCATGGCTGCTCTAATAAAAACCTCAGGTATATCCTTCCACTTAAGTTCCTTATACACAAATAAACCTACTATTAAGCCATATACAACTGCCACTACCGCAGATTCCGTTGGGGTAAATATGCCACCGTAAATGCCGCCTAAGATTATGACAGGTGCTAAAAGGGCCCAAACAGCATCTCGTGTTACCTTGAGAAAATCTTTAAATATAAAAGGTTCATTGGAACCCTTGTAGCCATTTTTTCTAGCTATAAAATATGCAGTGGAAAGTAATATTACAGATATAATTATTCCTGGTATAATTCCTGCTAAAAACATTTGTCCTATTGAAACACTGCCAACTACTCCATAAATAATCATTGGAATGGATGGGGGAATAAGAATCCCTAATCCACCACCTGAGGCGGCAACTGATGCAGAAAATGTTTTGTTATATCCCTTTTTAATCATGGCTGGTATCATCATGCAGCCTATAGCTGCAACTGTTGCAGGACTTGAGCCGGAAATAGCAGCAAAAAAGGCACATGCTAAAATTGTAACCATACCAAGGCCACCAACATATCTTCCTACAAGGGCATTTGCCACATCAATTAATCTTCTTGAAAGACCTCCAGTCTCCATAAGAGCACCTGCCAAAATGAAAAAGGGAACTGCCATTATAGCAAATGAGTCTACAGCAGAAAAGAGGTTTTGCGATAGAAATGTAAAAGGTATTCCCCCTACCCATAGAGCTGCCATTGTTGCAACTCCAATTGTAAAAGCAATGGGAACTCCCATAAGTAAACACACAATGAAGGTCAACGCTAAAACTAATGGTGCGGACAACTTTTCTTCCCTCCTCTAATCAATTGCAATTTTTCTCTCTTCAAAATCTCCACTTTTAATTTCTTTAATTCTGATAATAAGCTGTTGAACTAATCTAAAGGACATTAATGCAAATCCAATAGGAATAGCAGCATAAACATACCCCATGGTTAGTCCCACAGCTGGGGAGGTTTGCCCATGGCTTAAAATCATGGCTGCAACTTTTTGGCCCTGAACTGTCATAACAGCTGTAAGAAATAGCCAAATGCCATCAGATATTAACCCTAACCAGGCCGCTGCTTTAACTGGAAGAAAGATTTCTGCTACCTGGACTCTAATGTGCTTCCTATGCTTTATTGCCATACTAGCAGCCAGGTAAACAAGCCATACGAAGCAGTACCTTGCCAACTCCTCACTCCAAGAAAGAGAATAATTTAAAACAAACCTAGATAGTACCTGAAAGAAGGTTAATGCTGTCATTGTAATAAAGATCAATACACAGGATACTTCCTCCAAGTACTTATCAAGCAGCTTTAATGCAGTCAATTAAAATCACCTCTGTTCACATTGATTATACCTGCTGATATGGTTTTTTAAAAAAGAGGGATCTTATAATAAGACCCCTCTGAAATTAACAATTCATTACTTACTGCTGGCGGGCTTTTTCAATTTGTTCAAATAACTGGGCAACCAATTCTTCTCCAACCTCTGCTGTATACTTTTCTATAACAGGCTTAACAGCATCTTGAAATTCAGCTCTAGCCTCATCACTTAGATAGGTTATTGTCATGCCGTTAGCTTCCAGTGAAGCTAAACTGTTTTGTTCTTGTTTCCTAATTTCCTTTCTCTGCCAATCATTTGCATGGGCTGCTGCTTCTTTTATTAGGGCTTGCTCTTCAGCTGTTAGTCCATCCCAGAATACTTTACTCATCAAATAAACAAAAGGTGTATATACGTGATTGGTTATAGAGACATGATCCTGAACCTCGTAAAACTTGGAAAGCTCAATTGTGATTAGAGGATTTTCCTGTCCATCCACAGTTCTTTGCTGCATGGCTGTAAATAACTCTGTAAAGGCCATTGGGGTTGGGTTGGCACCTAATGCTCTCCAAGCATCCAAATGCACCTTGTTTTCCATTGTTCTGATTTTCAAACCTTCCAGGTCTTTAACACTAGCTACTGCACGTCTGCTGTTGGTCAAGTTGCGGAAACCATTTTCATTAAATCCAAGACCAATTAAGCCTTGAGCTGGCAGCTTATCTAGCATTTGCTGTCCAAAAGGACCATCCAACACGAAATCAGCAATTTCTCCATTTTCAAATATAAAGGGAAAGTCGAAAATCATATATTCTGGAATAAAGTTTGCTAAAGGTGAGGTTGAAGTTAAAACCATTTCTAAGGTTCCTAATTGTAGAGCTTCCATAGCTGTCCTGTCATCACCTAATTGTCCACTATGATAAACCTCTACTTTAAATGCATCTGTTTTTGATTCAAGATATTTTCCAAATTCTAGCCCTGATAAGTAAGCTGGGTGTTTATCATTAACACCATTACTAATTCTTATAGTTTTTACTTTCTTTGGTTCTTCTTGTGGCTGAGCACTTCCTCCACCAGAATCCTTTGCTCCTCCGCAGCCAACTAAAGCAACTGCCAGAATCAACATAGCAACAACCAATAATAATCCTTTAAATTTAAATTTCATTTACTCTACAAACCTCCTCAATTTTTAAAAAATTTACTCATGTTTACATAAAACATTTCAATAAACCCAGCGTCAATAATAGCTACTATCACCCCCTTGATATTTATAGGTATAGTTCTGACTATTAAAGCATAGAAGGTCTTATTTGCAAACGCCCCTTGTTATCAAAGAGCATATCTTGTGCCTCCCCTATAATTTCAATATCATCCTTAATTTCTATGTCATCTAAAAGTGGCTTAGAGACAAAAATTTTGTTTAATTCCAAGGTGTTTTTAATAAATACTATTTTAGCATCCTGTATATTTACCATGTTACTTGTCCTAAGTGCAACAACTACTGCTTCCTTTTCAGTATTCATGGTAACCGGTATTTTAGCAGGGTCTAATACTGTTGATGTTATTGAATTGGTATAAAGGTAATTAAAAT
Source organism: Desulfitibacter alkalitolerans DSM 16504 (assembly GCF_000620305.1). Classification (NCBI taxonomy): domain Bacteria; kingdom Bacillati; phylum Bacillota; class Clostridia; order Neomoorellales; family Desulfitibacteraceae; genus Desulfitibacter; species Desulfitibacter alkalitolerans. The sequence goes on from NZ_KK211104.1 coordinate 52,380, forward strand.
CTATTTTATCCACAAGGGCTTTTGTAGTAATATCTGCCATGCCAATGCCACAGGCATTACCTTTGGTTTTCTTTGTTAAGTCCAGTACAACAAGCTTTTGATATAATGGACCATCAAATCCAGAAAGGCCAGATCCCGGTCTGCCTATTATGTTTGGATCCATGCCGGCACCGCTAATATCCTTGCCTATTTCCTCTATAATAAGAACGTCAAAACATCGAGGTATCAAGTAAGCCATGTATGATTTTGCTTCAGCTAGCAACTCCGGTTCTCTTAATAATATGTCATTTCCAGGTACAGCTTCAATTCTTGCTGTTTCATCTAATGCATTCTCTAATATAGCAATTCCAAACAAGATATTTGTCTTGGTCAAGATGAGCTTTCCTGCTTCTGGAATAATGCTATTGAACTGGTTAAACCCCATACTATGAATATAAGAAGCCCCCTTATGCTTACCCAAACCTATTACAATCATTTTCATTATTCCACTTTCATATAGACCTTTGTAGTCTGTATGCGGCTTAACACGATTAATTACAATAACCCCATCACTTTCATAAGCATTTTTATCAAAGTATACAGGGACTCCCTGGTTGGTTTCCCCAACCTTAATTGTTTCCATGGAAGATACTACTGGAGCTCCTACTTTTTCCTCAGTAATGCCATACTCTTGAAGGACTTTTTTTTGCCCTTCGGAAGTAGCACCGCCGTGACTTCCCATGGCTGGAACAATTATAGGATGGGCACCAAGCTCCTTAATATTAGTTACTGTTTCTCTTACAATATGCTCCAGGTTTACTATGCCACGGCTTCCTACAGCAATGGCAACTTTGCTGCCCGGTATTATGGTTTTTTTTACTGCTTCTTTGGCAAACTCCTTACCAACTGCCTGAGAAATATCTTCTATTTTATTAACTTTGAACTTTTGTTTTATTGGGACAAGTTGGGGTAATTTTAAATCGTAGCCTCCCTCAATTTTTATATCCAAATGATCATGCATATCAAAAGCTCCTCCATGGTAAATTATATTTTTATTACCTATCCGTATCCAAATATGCTCCACTCATTGGAGATGCTGCTAGTTTTCTAAAAACATCTAGGATACCCGTATGTTTTATTTCTGGGGCCTGCCACTTTGCTTTACGATCCATAAGTATACCTTCAATTTCTTCTAACGTCTTAAGTTGACCTGACACACCTACAATATTTAATGAATAATTCTCAATGTCTATTTCTATAAGATCATTTTCCTCAACAAGAGCAATAGGCCCACCAGCAAGAGCTTCGGGTGATACATGACCTATGGCAGGTCCTCTAGTAGCACCAGAAAAACGCCCATCTGTAATTAAAGCTGTGGTTGAAACCAACTTTTCATCTGCAGCCAAAGCCTCAGTAGTATAGAACATTTCTGGCATCCCAGCACCTTGTGGACCTTCATATCTAATTATTAATACATCACCAGGGTTAATCCTTCCTGCCCTAATTGCTTCTTGTGCAGCCTCCTCAGAATCAAAAGGTTTTGCTGGTCCTGTATGCTTCTTCATTTCTGGAGCAATGGCAATATGCTTAACTACTGAACCATCTGGTGCCAGGTTCCCTGTTAAAACTGCTACTGCGCCCTTATCATTAATAGGTTTTTCAATAGAGCTTATTACATCTTCTGGCTTTAAATTATATTTTCTTAGAAATGCATTATTTCTTTTAATAAAGCCATTTTTTTCAAGATTTTCAAGGTTTTCACCTAATGTCTTGCCTGTTACAGTGAGGGTATCCAAATGCAAAAAATCACGCAGCTGAAGCATTACCGCAGGGGCTCCTCCAGCATACCAAAAATACTCAGTAGCAAATTGACCTGATGGACGTACGTTTACTAGATAGGGAGTTATTTTATTAATCTCATTAAAGGTTTCAGGTTTAATTGTAATGCCTACCTCTCTTGCTATTGCAGGTATATGCAAAAAGGCATTGGTTGAGCCCCCAATGGCTGCATGCATTATTAAAGCATTATGGAAAGCCTTTTCAGTTAAAATCATTCTAGTGGTTATATTATTTTTTATAAGTTCCATAATCTGACGGGCTGCTTGTCTAACTGCATATTTTTGGGCATTTAAATAAACTGGTATCAAGGCTGTACCTGGCAAAGCTAACCCTAAAGCCTCTGACATCACCTGCATGGTACTAGCTGTACCCATGAATTGACATGCACCACATGTTGGACATGCTTCTTTTTTGTAATACTTATATTCCTCTTCAGAAATTTTATTCTTCTCCCTTAAAACGCCATAGGTCGCCGTCTGTTCTAAAGTCAGATTGTCAGGACCAGCCACCATGGTGCCTCCTGGCATATGGATTATAGGCTTATCTAATCTGGCTGCAGCTATAAGGTGTGCAGGGACAGACTTATCACAGGATGAGATAAAGATACAGCCATCTAGAACGTTTGCTTTAACATGAACCTCAACCATTCCAGCTATTAATTCTCTTGATAGGAGTGAATAATTCATTCCATCATGGCCTTGAGCTATACCGTCACAAATATCTGTAACATAAAAGGCCGAAGGTTTGCCTCCGCTTTCTAAAACACCTGCTGAAGCGTATTCTACAAGCTTGTCAAGGTGAAAACTGCCTGGATGACTATGTCCATAGGTTGACTCTATCAGAACTTGAGGTTTATCAAGATCTTCTTCAGTCCAATCCATACCTAATCTTAAAGGGTCAATTTCCCAGCCTTTTTTTCTAAGCTCTTGGGAATTTAGTTTCATGATCTACCTCCTAATTATATAAGGCATGCTCATCAATTTAGTTTAAACTTAGTACTTATAGTCCCTAGCAGCCTGTATCATAGCTTTCATGTTTTCAACTGGTGTATCTATTGCAACCTCACAACCTGAGCCCAGAATAAATCCACCATTTCTGCCAGCCTTATCTATACATCTTTCTGCTTCCAGTTTTACAAGCTCAGGACTACCTTGCAATAAAACTTGGGTAGGATGAATATTTCCTAATAAGCATACTTTATGACCGACAGCCTCCTTGGCAGCTTGTATATCCACTTTATAATCGATTTCTAATATGGGAGCACCTGTACTAGCCATAAGTTCTATAACTTTTGTTGTATTACCGCAAATATGTAAGATTGCGGATCCGTCATATTGCTTTGCATATTGGTTTATTTCATTAAAAAACTGCTGTTCATAGGGATATGCCCATTCTTCATACATTTTAGGTGAAATTACATCTATTGAAGCCAAGGAGTCTCCACATTGAACTATATGTGCCCCAGCGTCAAGTTCAGCTTTAGCAAACTTTATCAAAGCTTCAGTGGTTAGTTCCATCAATTTTCTTAAAAGTTTGGCATTCTTTCCGTCAGGATCATGCTGCACCATGGCAAGTTCAAGTAAAAACCTTTCAGTACCCATCAAATGAGAAGCTAACGAAAAAGGACCCGTACCAGTACCACGTATGGCTGCTTTGCCATTTATTTTTTTCGCTAGAATACCGATAGCCTGTAAATATACCGGCATTCTCCCATCCGTTAAAGGGTTCGGTACTTTTAGCTTGTTAATATCTTCTAAATCATTAATAACAGGTTTTTTTAGGGTGGGTGTGGAGTCATAGTGAAAATCTACTGTAATGCCAAATCCTTCAGCTATATAGTAGTTGTCACTTTGGACAACCAGCATATCCTGACCCAGGATTTCCCAGGCCTTATACTGGGCTTCAGCCATTTTATGTCCGTCAGTACAATATATAGAAATTGGAATGTCTGCTATTTTGGCACCATAATTGCCCATATATGGGGCAACAGGTACTACATCAGGTTTTTCCAGTTTTATGGCTTTTAATACACGGTCATATGAAGTTAGATTATTCAAGACATGACCTCCCTTTTGTTCCATATTGCGAAACTCACATTCATTATATTAAACCCTAGTATTCTATCTGTGAATTTAAAATCCTTCTATTATTATAAAAAAATTTTTTAATTGAAATTAAATGGTCTATTATATAAATATTGGCTGCTAATCTTTTATATTTGTCTTATTTCATCTAGTGTTCTTTTAATATGGCGCTTCATAAAAATGGAAGCTAGTTCTCCATCTCGATTTTCTATGGCATTAATAATATTTATATGTTCCTTAAGCCCTCCATGAGGTCCTAGGTACTGGTGAATCTGTTTGTGATGAAACATTAGTAAATCAGTCATTATATCATTTACTTTTATTATCAGTGAATTTTTTGTTCCCTTTGCAATAGCCATGTGAAAATTAAAATCTGCTTCGTAAAAGCTTTCAGGCCGTTCCTTGTATTGATGCATTTCTTCATAATATTTTTTCATTAAGTTTATATGTTCCATATCACATCTTTCAGCACAAAGACTTGCACTATCAACCTCAATAATCATTCTAAACTCAAGTATATCCTGCAAATTATCTTTATTTAAAAGAATCATGGGAATTAGTCCATTTAAATACATGGAAGGCTTTAAATCATTGACATATGTGCCCCCGCCCTTTTTTTTCTGTAAAACATTTAAGGCCACCAGTTTTTCCAGAGCTTCCCTAACAGACATCCTGCTGACCCCTAATTCCTTGGACAATTGATTTTCTGAAGTTATTTTAGCTCCAGGAGTCCAGTCCTCATTTAATATTTTGCTAACAATACTTTTGTAGACTTTTTCACTAGCCTGCAAATTGTTTTCCATTATTACCCTCCTTTCTTGCTTACATATTCTGTCTGACATAAAAAGTTGTATGACATGCTTGTCAATTTTGATTATATTTATTTCAAAATAGTTTGTCAATATTAAATTTTTAAAGGAAAAGGTGCTTAATATATAGTTTTTATTATGTAAAATCCCGTTTTTCTTTTGTATTTTTTCAACAATGCTATATATACTCTAGCCTATGTTGTCATACAAGTTGCTATAATCTACTGGAAGCTGCTATGTTCAACTAAATTACTTTTAGATGATAACATACAAAATGGTGACACGAAATATATTGTTGTATCCAGATCAAATGGTATTTCAGGTCAAATATTGCATACGATGACTTCCTGTATCCTTTGCAATTTTATCACCTCTAGTTTAAGTATTTCTAGGATGACAATACTTGCAATTAATTTGTTGACCTAAAGATTCTGGCAAAAGCCGAGGGTTTTAACCCCATTTTGCAGACAATAAAACATCCCTACAAAAGACTATTCATAAGAAAAAAGAAACATCCTCAAACCTGCTAGAAGCGATGCGCACCCACAGATTATCAGACGAGGATATTGTACTGTTAGTAAAACTTCACTATATTAGACATTTTAATATTGTATGGTTATTTCATTAACCATTCCATGGGCACTAAAACTAGATTTGGGAATAGAATTAGAAGTACCAATACAAAAATTTGAGCTAATAAAAAGGGCCACATTGCTTTTACCAAATCTTCTAAAGTAACTCTTCCTACACCGCATCCCACATAAAGTACCGTTCCAACAGGTGGGGTAATTAAACCAATGCATAAATTTAATACCATAATCACTCCAAAAAACACAGGATCTATCCCTGCTTGAACAACAATTGGCAATAAGACTGGTGTAAAAATCAAAATAGCAGGTGTAGCATCCATCACCATTCCTACAGCCATTAATAATACGTTAATCATTAATAACAACAATAGTGGTCTATCTAATATTCCTGAGAACATACTTGCCAGCTGCATTGGAATTTGAGCTACTGTTAATAGCCATGCAACTGCTATTGCACCTGATGCAACAAACATTACTACTGCTGTTGTTTTAGCAGCTGATACAAAAATTTCTTTTAAGTTCCAAATATTTATATCTTTATAAATAAATAATGATACAAACAATGCATATGCTACTGCAATAGCTCCAGCTTCTGTAGGTGTAAATATGCCAAATCTAATACCACCTATTATTATAAATGGCATTATTAAAGCCCAAATTGATTCTTTTATAATATTAATGCTTTGTTTTCTATCATATACTTTTCCTACAGGAAATTCTCCCCTTCTGGTTACCAGAAACCAGACAAACATTAGTACTATACCCATTATTAATCCAGGAACAACACCTGCCATAAATAAGCGAGTAATAGAAACACCACTGGTTACTCCAAATAAAATCATTGGAATACTAGGTGGAATAATAGGTGCAATAATTCCAGCAGAACATACAAGCCCTGTTGCAGTACTTCTTCTATAGCCTTCTGCTGCCATTAAAGGCACTAGAATACTCCCTAGTGCCGCTGTATCAGCAACCGCACTTCCTGAAAGACCAGCAAAAAGGATACTGGCAAAAACAACAACATAACCTAAACCACCCTTGAATCTGCCAAAAATTAAGTTAGCAAATGCAACAATTCTTTTGGAAAGCCCTCCGTACCCCATTATTTCACCGGCTAACATAAAAAAAGGTATAGCCATTAATGGGAAATTGTTGGCTCCAAAAATCATATTTTGAGCAATGATTTGAGCATTAAAGATATCCATATACACCATTAACGTTACTGCACAGAGAACCATTGTAAAGGCAATAGGAACACCCAGCAGCAGAAACAAAAAAAGAGTTGCAAAAAAAACTGCTAAGGCCATTATTTCGTCTCCCCTTTAAATACTAGATTAATTATCTCTATTATTGCCATTACCCCCATTATTAAGGCCGAAACCACATAAGCAATACTAACATAGGAAAAAGGTATTTTTGTTGCCGGACCTAGAGATCCTGCAGATAATTGAGTAAAAGCAGTTCCCCCAACAAGCATTACTCCACAAGCTACTATAATAAAACTATAAGTTAGGATTTTTACTGTTTTTTTTGGTATACCTACTAGTCTTGAGACTAATATATCAACACTTACATGTTTCTTTTCTTTAAAAGCGATAATAGCCCCCATAAATACAGTCCATACAAATAAATACCGGGCTAGTTCTTCACTTTGAGTTATACCAGAATTCATCGCATATCTTAAAAAGACATTAAGGGTTACTAAAATAACCATCCCTAATAATGCATAAAACATTAAATTCTCCACTAGTGCATAAACCATGCTTCCTAACCTGTTAAGAAATTTAACCATTTAATAAAAACCTCCTTCCAAGACTTTTTATAAGAAAGTTAGATACACTAAGGATTTAAGTTGCTTTATAAATATTGCCTCTGCGAGGTTGCAGAGGCAATATTCTAATTGGTTAGTTATTGTACTGCTTTAATCCGCTCTACCATTTGTTCACTACCTGGCACCATATTAAAGAACCATTCATGAACAGGCTTTTGAGAGTCAATTAATTTTTGTTTAAATTCTGCATCAGGATAGATAACTTTCAAACCGTTCTCTTCCAAGAATTTGATATCTAAAGCCTCTGAATTTTTAAGTAATTCCCACTGATGCTCTGCAGCCCTTTTTGCACCTTCTTTAACTATTTCTTGAAGTTCTGAATCTAGGGTCTGGAAAAAATTTTCATTAATGATATATAAATTAGGTCCAAAAATATGCCTTGTATCTACCACGAATTTTTGTGCTTCCCACCAACCTGATGCTCTTAAAGTAGCGTAAGGGTTCTCTTGTCCGTCAATTACTTTTTGCTCCAGCGCTGTGAAAACTTCAGGCATAGGCATCGGTAATGCATTAGCTCCTAAGGCTTCTGCCATTTTAATGAAGCGGTCTGCATTTGGTACTCTCAGCCTAAATCCTCGAAAATCCTCAAATTTTTGAATTTCTTTGTTTGAAGACACAACTCGAAACCCATTAGCTGTCCAACCTAGACTTCTAAAACCCATTTTCGCAATAAAGCCTTCAGTCAGTTCATTACCGATTTCACTTTCTAAAACCTTTTTAGCATGGTCATAGTCTCTAAAAATATATGGAATCTCCAAAACCCCTAACATTGGTTCATCTTTGGCAATAAGCAGTCCTGTAATAGCCATTTCTATTGTGCCGTTTTTAACACCATCAATAAATTGTTCCTCTCCACCTAATACAGAATTCTCATAAATCTCTACCTTTATTTTCCCCCCTGTTTCTGACTCCACATATGGCTTAAAAGTTTCTCGTATAGCTACTATCTGTGGGTGTTCCGTTGCAAAATAGCTTGCAATTTTTATTGTGTATACTTTATCTGTTGACTTTTTTAAGTCTTTTTCTTCACCAGCACCACATCCTACTAAAGCCAAGCTTAATGCAGCTAGCAACAAAACTAAAAGAAGTATATTTGTTTTCTTCATTAATTTATCATCCCTTTCTTTTTTTGCTTAACATAGAACATATGTATTTACTTTTTTATAGTAACAAAACATAACTTAGCCACAAAATAATCCGAGGTAAGCTCGAAAAAGAGATCACCAAAACAGGACTGTATATAAGATTTAGATTTTCTTTATTTCATATTTCAAACACCCCCTCGTATAATTTATTTATTTGAATCTTAAAATTACAGGTTATATTTATCACTTTCACAGCTTTTTATTGAGCTTAAAATTATAAAAATAATTTGACTGTTATAACAATTAATTGGTTCTTAAATTGTTTCGCAATGCGAAATTTATATTCATTATATTAAACAATAAAGTTATTCTATCTATTTTTTAAAAATCCTTCTGGTTTTTTAAATTTTTTTTAAATTCAATTTATTTAAGATTTAAAAGTTTTATTGTTGGCAAACCTTTATTACCATGTTACAATTATGTTACTATATAAGAAATCTTGTTTCACAATGAGAAACCAATAGGGGGTGCTGCTGCATGAAGCTTGTGCAATTTGTTTTACCTGAAAACGTTACCAGATTAGGAATCTTGATTAATAATGAGGTGTATGATATTACCCCAATGCTGCCAGAGGGAAAAGAAAACTTTATATACCTTCTGGAAAAGGCGGTTGAACAAAATACTAGTGTTAGTGAATTTCTTGGAAATATTGTTAATCCAGATGATTTGAAATCCCTGGACACTTATCTTTATGATGAACTATATATCCAGCCAAACTCCAATAAACCATATTTAACAGTTCCTTTTAATCCGCCAGAAGTATGGTGTGCAGGTGTTACATATATGCGCAGCCGTGAAGCAAGAGAATTTGAAACTGTGGCAAAAAGCATCTATGACAGGGTCTATGATGCTGAAAGACCAGAAATATTTTTAAAAGCAACTCCCCAGCGAATAGTTGGTACCAATGATTGGGTTGGCCTGCGCAGCGATTCAAACTGGATGGTTCCCGAACCAGAGCTTGGATTAGTAATTGATGGTACAGGAAATATTGTAGGATATTTAATTGGTAATGACATGAGTTCCCGTGACATAGAAGGAGAAAACCCTCTATACCTCCCCCAGGCCAAGTTTTTTAAGAATGCATGTTCACTTGGTCCTATCCTGGCGCTTGCAGAAGAGATTAGTAATCCGCTAGACCTAAACATTTCATGCAAGATTATAAGAAATGATGAAACTGTTTTTGAACAGACAGCCAACACGTCTCAATTAAAACGATCATTAGAAGAGCTGGTGTCCTTTTTGAAAAGGGATAATCATTTATGGCATGGAACGGTGTTATTAACTGGAACATGTATTGTGCCACCTGATGATTTCACACTAGTCGATAATGATATTATTGAGATTGCCATAGATAATCTAGGCATATTGCGTAATGTTGCAAAAAAAATTTCCTAGAAGGGAGAGTGCTGAATGGATAAGATTTTAAGAGTAAATATGACTAATCAAAAAGTTTCTTTAGAAGATGTTCTAGAAAAGTATCAAAAACTTGGAGGCAGGGCACTTACATCACAAATAGTTTGCGATGAAGTTCCAGCTAGCTGTGATCCATTGGGAAGTGAAAATAAGGTTATTATTGCTCCTGGATTGTTGGGAGGCACGAATGTACCATTATCCGGCAGGATTTCAATTGGTGCCAAGAGTCCTTTAACTGGAACAATTAAGGAAAGTAATGCAGGAGGTGTAACAGGACATAAACTAGCTAAAATTGGCTTAAAAGCAATTATTGTTGAAGGTCAAGCCCAAAAGGGATTATATATTTTAGTTATAGATGGACAAAAGGGGATCCTTGTTAGTGCAGATGAACTTGCATCACTTGGGAATTATGAACTAGTTAATAAGTTGAGAGAAAAATATGGAAGCAGCAGCGGATATATAACAGTAGGTCCTGCCGGAGAGCTTGGACTACGAACTGCATGTATAGCCAATACTGATCCTGATTGCCGTCCAAGCAGGGTTAATGGCCGCGGCGGCCTAGGTGCAGTTATGGGAACAAAGGGTCTTAAAGCCATAGTCATTCTAAATTCTGACCTTAACTTCATTTCTTATTATGATAAGGAAAAGTTTTTTGAAGAAAGCAAGCAGGTTGTACAGTTTATTAAAGAACATCCATCCATATCTGTTTACAGGGACTATGGAACAGCTGCATTAGTAAACATAACAAACAACATGGGTTGTTTGCCTACTAGAAATTTTAGCAATGGCCAGTTTGAAGGTGCAGACAATATCTCTGGCGAGACCATGTTTGAGCTTATTAAAAGTCGTGGCGGCCAGGGCAGAACCAGCCATAGGTGCATGCCAGGCTGTATAGTTGGCTGTTCAAATATTTACCCAGATGCCAGCGGCAATGAATTAGTGGCTCCCCTGGAATATGAAACCATAGGTTTAATGGGCTCTAATCTGGGCATAGATAATCTGGATACCATTGCCAAACTAAATTACCTCTGTAATGATATTGGCATTGATACCATAGAAACAGGAGCTGCCGTAGGAGTTGCCATGGAAGCTGGTATTCTGCCCTTTGGTGATGGCGTAAAGACAATAGAATTAGTAGAAAGTATTAGAGACAATACCATTTTAGGCAGGTTAATAGGAAACGGAACTCTTATAACTGGCAGGGTTCTTGGTGTAAAAAGGATTCCAACAGTTAAAGGACAGGCACTGGCAGCATATGATCCAAGGGGATTAAAGGGTCTTGGGGTAACTTATTCTACTACTCCAATGGGTGCTGACCATACTGCAGGTTCAACCTTGAGAGCACAAGTAGATCATAGAAAACCTGACGGCCAGGCCCAGGCTTCAAGAAAATCCCAGAGAACAATGACCCTATTTGATTCATTGGGGATGTGCATGTTTACAATGCCCAGCCTGGGTATCCACATTCAAACTTTAGCAAATCTGGTTAATGCAAGATATGGTCTTACCCTAAATGAAAGCAGCCTAATTCAATTAAGTATAGATACAATAACCGCAGAAAGGAATTTCAATTCTAACGCAGGTTTTAGAAATATAGATGATAGACTGCCTGAATTTATGTATAAGGAAAAGCTTCCTTCAGCTGATACTGTTTTTGATGTTCCTGATCATGAATTGGATTGGGTCCATGGTAGTGAAGAATAAAACATTAACAACCTCCTCCCCTCATATATAATATAACTGAAAAAAGGGTTGGCCTAAAGTTTTTGTTTTTGGCCCAACCCTTTTTTCTATGCCTATGGATAATCTATAAACTACCTACAGCATATTTTTTATTAAGTTATTTACTTCCGAATAAATGTGTTTTATTGGCAGTCCGGTTTTTTCTGCCAGTCTTTTACAGTCCTCATATTCAGGGGCTATATTTGCCAAATCCCCTTTATAATACGCTAGCTTTACATTAACATTACCCCAGGGTGTTTCTACACTTTGGGTTTTTCTGTCGAGCATAACTTTTTCCACGGGATATTTTCTTATACCTATACTAGTAGTTTCTGTAAAGATTATTGAGAATACCTTTTCTTCTATTTCCTTACCATATAATACACTCAGCTTTAATGCCGGGCGGTTCTTTTTCATCTGAATTGGTGTTATGTAAACATCCCTAGCTCCTGCCTGGAAAAGCCTGCCCATGATATGGTCTATAAATTCGTGATTCATATCATCTATGTTGCATTCCAGCATCCACTGTTGGTGGTGGTCAAGGCACGCCTCCTGATTACTGCTATCCTGCCCCTCCTGCAAGTAACCGAGGGACACTCTCAGGACATTTGGTATAGCTAGATCTTTAGTACCTGCTCCATAGCCTATCCTATCTACTTTCATTAATGGCATCCTGCCAAATTCCTTTGCCAGGGTACTTAAAATAGCCGCTCCCGTAGGAGTTGTTAATTCTCCCTTAATTTCCGTAGAGTAGATAGGTACGCCCTTTAGAAGCTCCAGGGTTGCTGGCGCAGGTATGGGCATTATTCCATGCTGACAGGTAACAAAACCGCTTCCAGTATGGATTGATGAGGCATACACTTCATCAATCTGCAGCCTGTCTATAAGGATTGCAGTGCCAACTATATCCACTATTGCATCAATGGCGCCCACCTCATGAAAGTGAATTTTATCAACTGTAGTACCGTGGATCTTTGCTTCTGCTTCCCCCAATTTAGTGAAGATTTTAATAGCTATATCCTTTACCTTTCCATCCAGGGTGCTTTCATTTATGATGTTTTTAATTGTAGTAAGTCCCCTGTGGGGTGCATCCTCTTCAGTTATGAGCACTTCTGCCTTAAGGGCCTCAATTCCCCTTTTCTTAACCTTTTGTACACTTACTTGAAAGCCTTTAACTGGCAGCTTGCCAAGCTCTGCATTTAAATCATCAACTTTTACTCCCAGATGCAAAAGGGCTCCTAATGTCATGTCTCCACTAGCTCCAGCTGAACAGTCAAAATATAGTATCCTATTCAAATAGCTTACCTGCCTTCCAGTTATATATAATTACTCAACAAATTTTTCACTCTTTTCTTATTCTTCCCCCAGGGCATTAATCAAGGAAGCTGAATATGCCGCCCCAAAGCCATTATCAATATTTACAACACTAACCCCACTTGCACAGCTATTTAGCATGGTCAATAAAGCAGAAAGACCATTAAAGCTTGTACCATAACCAACACTGGTAGGAACTGCTATTATGGGCTTGTCAACTAAACCACCCACTACACTTGCCAGGGCCCCTTCCATTCCAGCTACCACGATTATTACCTTTGCTTGGTTGAGTCTCTCCCTTTGGGCAAGAAGTCTGTGAATACCTGCCACACCTGTATCATAGATGCGTACAACATTATTCCCCATGGCTTCAGCTGTAATGGCCGCTTCCTCTGCAACTGGTAAATCTGAGGTGCCTGCACTAAGAATTACAATACACCCTCGAGCCTTCTTCTCGCCTTGTTCAATCATGAGAATCCTTGCATCTTGATAATACTTTGCCTCTGGCAGCTGCTCCTTTATTACCTCATAGACTTCTTTGTTGATTCTAGTTGCCAGCACATTACTACAGCTTCTTTCCTTTAGCTTTTTCATGATATTTACTATGTGCTCGGAAGTTTTTCCTTCACCATAGATTACTTCTGGAAAACCCTTTCTAAGCTGTCTATGGTGATCTATTTTTGCATAGCCCAGGTCCTCAAAAGGCAGGTTTTTAAACTGGCAAACGGCCTGCTCAATATCCATTTCCCCTGTTTTAACAGCCAAGAGCAATTGTTTAATCATATTTTCATTCATAATCTGCCACCTCTCGTTTTATATGTCTATTTTTCTTCCATTACCTATCTTAACCTTATACGATAGGTAAAAAAACCACACTAAACACCCTAAAACAACTGTTAATGTTCCTCCAGCAAAAAAAGCTATATTATATGACGTAAGGCTTGCTATTACACCCAAAATAAACCCTGACAGGGATATGCCCAGATCAAAAGCATTGCCGAAAAAAGAAATGGTAAAGCCCCTGTTTTCTGGTGAACAGTTGTCTACGGTAAAAGCTATTAGTCCTGTATGTCCTCCACCAAAGCCCAAGCCTATTAAAGCACAAGCAATATAAAAATATATGTCCCCAGGGAAAAAGGCAATTATATACATACCGGCGGCTGTTGAAAGTATTGTGGGTAATATGACTATTTCCCTGCCAACCTTATCGGAAATCCTGCCTACTACATATCTTCCCATTACCAGGAAGACTCCCAGGAAGGCAAATAAATATCCTATATTGGCAACACCCAGCTGGTTAGCAAATACTGCCATGAAAATTAGTATAGCACCAAAGGAAAATGCTATTGCAAGGCCAATTGTTGTTGGCACAAGCAAAAGAGGATCCTTAACCAGTTCCTTCCATGATCTTTTTGACCTTTTTGGCCTTTTCATTACTTCTTTCTTGGAAGGGTTAATCGGCCCTTTCTCTTCTTTGACGCCAAGGGTTAGTACCAGTCCAACAGCCGCAACCAATGCAGCCACAAGGAAAACCCAGTTAAAGCCATAGTATTCTGCCAGCAAAAATCCAATAAGGGGCCCAATAATAATAGCAGAAGCATCTCCTATACCCTGAAGTGCTAGTGCCTGACCTCTCTTTTCCTGCTCAACCTGCTCTGCCATAAGGGCCTGGGTGGCAAGGACTACCCCTGCCATGCCTATGCTTTGAAATATTCTAATCATAGCTATCCATAAAAAACTATCTCCCATAAGCAGGAACAGGGGAGATAAAAACCAGGCAAGCATACCTATAATAAGTATTCCCTTTTTACCGTGAACATCACTCCAGGCACCCATTAATGGTCTAACTATAACTGTCATTATCCCAGTTATACCTATTAGCCAACCAATTGTACGCGGGCTCCCTCCCAGGCCTTCAATATAAAGAGGGAAAGGAAGCTGCAGTATGTCCAGGCTTAAAAAGAAAGCAAATGTTATCAGAAATAAAAAAAGCATATTACGTATATTAGTTTTAGTCATATCCAGTGCTCCATTGGTTTTAATTTGTAATATCTCTTAGTTTTAGAATTTACAGTTTATAAATGTTCTACTTTAAACAGAGTAAATCCTTTATTAACCTACTTTTTCAGGTGTTTCCACCTGCAGAACACCTTTTCAAAAAGGTCTATCACAATATACATGAAAAACCCCAGCAATGCCATACCAATGATTCCTGCAAACATTCTAGAGTAATTAAATCTACCCATGGAGTCCATGATAAAATAGCCAAGACCCTCCTGGGTAGCATATGCCTCTGCTATAAATAGTACAGCAATAGCGGTACCTAATGCAACCCTCAAAGCAGTTAATATTTCTGGAAGACAGCCTAAGAAATAAACATGAAAATATAAGTGCCAGTATCCAGCACCTAGAGATTTTACTGACATAATTAGCCCGGGGTCTATCCCCCTTGCTGCATCCCTAGTGGTAACAAGTATCTGGTAAAAGACAATGAGCGTAATTAAAAATATTTTTGAACTGTCCCCATATCCAAGGAGAATTAATAACACTGGCAGAAAAACTATTTTGGGGATAGGATAAGTTAAATATACCATTGGGGCAATATATGAATCTAGTCTTTTATGAGTGCCCAGCAAGATACCCAGGGGTACACCAATGACCAGGGCAAGGAACAAACTCACGCCAATTCTATAGAAGCTAACCCAGGCATGATGTACTAGTCCCATTTGAAGCTGAAAATAAAACTCCAATAAGGCAGCACCTGGGGTTGGCAGCACGGGCTTATTAATCAGCACAGAAACAACCCACCATATAACGAGCAAAACAGCTACCGCTATAATGTAGGACTGGGAGTCAAATATTTTAGTAGTGATTCCCTTAATTTTATTGCCATTTTTTTGCATTTGCTCACCCGATTATCAATAAATAATTTAGACTACTGCAGCAGAGATCGTAAATAGGCGCACCCGTCATAGAATTCCTTTTTGCCTCTATAGGAAATATCTCCAGCCATGGGATTGTCTACTATATTGATTATTGTTCCTGGGTTCTTGGACATAACAAATATGCGTTGACCCATGAAAACTGCTTCTTCAATATTATGGGTAACAAGGAGAATACTTAACTTTGTTTTCTCCCAGATGTCTAGCAATAACCCCTGCAGGCTTTCCCTTGTCAAAGCATCTAACGAGGAAAATGGTTCATCCATAAGAAGAAGCCTGGGCTTTAGAGCCAGGCTCCTCGCTATGGCAACCCGTTGTCTTTGTCCGCCACTTAACTGGGCAGGAAAACGTTTGGCAAGGGCATCAATAGCTAAATCAGTTAGTATTGTGTTTACCCGCTTTCTGGCTTCACCTTTTGAATATCCTCTAATTAAAAGACCCAGGGCAACATTTTGTTCAACTGTTTTCCAGGGTAACAGCCCATAATCCTGAAGAATAAGGGTTGTATCATTTCTTCTTGAAGTAAGTGCCTGCCCGTCAATATAAACCTCCCCTTCCTGGGGTTTAAGAAGCCCAGACAGTACGTATAATAGTGTGCTTTTTCCACACCCTGAAGGTCCAATTATTACACCAAATTCCCCAGGTCTAATGTCCAGGCTTACATCCCTTACAGCTTCTACCTGCTCACCCTTCTGGTCATATACCACACTTAAGGATTTAAGCTGGGCAAAAGGGACTGTGCTTTTATGATTTTTAATAAAGTCCATCAATTATCAAATCCTCATATTTTATAGGAATACTCAGCAGCTCCTTCTCCATAAGCCAATTATTTACCTTTTCCATGTCCCGTTGTTCAGGAAGCTGAGGTCTGGGAAATACGGGTACGGGATAAATATCCTTTATTGCTTCTGGAACCCTAGTCTCTGCTATAAATAGTTCATGATACTTTTCAGGGTTAGAATTAATTGCATCTACAGCTTGAGCATATGCTTCATAAAAGTCTTTAAGCTGATTCAGGTTTTTTTCAACAAATTGTGAATGAAAGACTAATACTACCTGTGAAAGGTTTTCACCTGAAGTATCATCTGCAATTAATGCTGCCCCTTGAAACTGGGCAAATGTCAGCAAAGGTTCCGGCAAAACGGCAGCATCCAGCTGGCCGTTCATCAGCATTTCCATTCTGACAGGTATTTTAGGTACTGAAACCTTTTCAACAAAGTCCTCATTCAAGCCTTCCTGGTCAAGGAGACCATCCAGCACATATTCAATAATGGTATTAAATGAGATGCCTACTTTTTTCCCTTGTAAGTCCAGCAGGCTATTTATTCCTGATTCAGGTGCTGCTACAATACCAAAAGGGCCCTCTTCAGGGGTAACACCTGTGGTCAGGGAGCCAATTTTTATAGGAACTCCAGCAGCCTTTAAAGAATATGCTACAATTATATCTGTTATTATACCATCAAGATTACCAGACTGAAAGGCACTTTCTTTTTCTACTGCACTTTGGAAGGGAACCAGTTCAACCTTTAAGTCCTTTTCTGCAAAATAACCTTCTTCAATTCCTACGACAAGGGGAAGCATATCACCTATTGGAAATATTCCTATTCTGATAATGTTTTCTGCTTTGGGTTCACTAGTTTGTGAATTGCCACAGCCTGCAATTAAAGCAGACATCAATAAAATAGCAATTATTATAATTATTCTCTTATTCCTTATATTCATTATTACCAACTCTCCCTTTTGTACTTAATTTAAAATAATTAACTGAAAAATTAATTAAAACACTTAAAAACTAATAATTAAAATAAATGAACCGTGGTTCATTTATCTCCTTGCTTTATTTCTATTTTATTTTTTAGAATCCTTCTTTATATTGCAGGATTTACAGTAAAAAAGCAAAAATCTCCTGGTAAAAAGTTAACAGGAGATTTGCTATTAACTTTTAAATACCGGGCTTAATTCCTCAAATAATTCATGGGTGCCTGCAGCTATGACCTTAAATCTTAAATCTCTAAGGAGACTCTGGTTATTTATAACCTTTGTCAAATAGTCCCCATGATATTGTGGCGCAGCTTTGCCCTTGTAAAAAATCTGATAAGCATAGATTCCACCTGCCTCATTTACCAGATGGTGAGATTGGCACACGTCTGTCACCTTTAATCTGGCTGAATCAGATATATATCCATCATATTGGCCACAAGCAACCTGACATAGATCCAAGTGTGAGCTTCCCAGTCTGCGCTGGATAATATGTGACGAAACCAACCCCTGCAGAGTATGAGAAATTTCATTTTTATTATCAAAGTCAATACCAATAATACATTTCTCTTTTAACGAATTGATTGGAGAGGCTTTAATGGGCCAAGTGATACTGCCATCTGTAAAAAAAGCGCCTTGACCCGTTAAACCATAGAAAACCCTTTGGCCAAAGATTTCCCTGTGAACACTTACCCTTATAGCCTCAGTTAAAGGCCTTTCATAAAGGTCCCTAAAATAGCCTACTGCAATGGACATGGCAATGTTTGGAGAAGGTGTGAAAAAAGGTCTAATGTTATTTGAACCATCCACAGGATCAAGCACCACAAAATAGTATGGGTTTCCTGAACCTATCACCTCTACCCCAGTTTCTTCACTTATAATTATCAGGGGATGAATTTGGGGTAGATTTTTAAGTATTGTAATAATCCTTTCATTAACCTCCTGGTCAAAAAGGGTAATCTTGTCCCCAGATGAATTTACCCTGTCAAAATGGGTGTGAAGCTTTATATTTTTACTCAAAAGCTTTTTCACATGGCAGGAAACTTCATCTGTAATATGTAAACCAATCTCAAGCAATTCTTTGTTATCTAATTCTATCATTATTCTACAATCTCCATTACCTCATTTAAAGGCTTTCTAGGGCGAGCCTGGGGAACTTCCAAGGGAACCCCTACAGGAATAACTGCTGCCAGCTTCAATTCTTCTGGGACCCCTAAAAGCCCCTCAATTTCTCTTGCTGCTACATTGGGAGCAGTCATCCAGCAGGCACCATAGCCCATATCAGCTGCAGCTAGCAGGATATTCTGGATTGCCCCACCTATACTTTGGATACCTGGTTGAGCACTTAATCTAGCTATCTCATGAGGATCTATTTTGTGTCCAACAAGTTCCTCCATAAAGCCCTGTGAGTGGCTGTAAAAGACATATATGACTACAGGGGCATTATTGAAAAAGGAGCTGTACCATCTCCACCCCTTTACAGACTCATTAATTTCATATTTTTCTACAATGGCATCAATTTTTTCCAGCACTGTTTTAGAAGCCTTGTCATTTATTTCTTTATTATATACTGCTTTAAAGAACCAGTTCTGGTTATTATGAGCACTAGGTGCTAATGTCCCCATTCTAATTATCTCTCTAATGTCTTCCACTGGAATTGTATTTGACTTGAACTTGCGAATGCTTCTTCTTTCTTCAACCACTTTTTTAAAGTCCATCATAAAAACCTCCTTTCAAATATTTTAGGACAAAGCTGGAAATATAGCAAGTTTTGAATATTTATAAGAGTTTAATTCAGAGTTGAATTCATGATAAAAGGCTTTCCATAAAACAAATAGAGTAGTATAATGTTTGCGTAACCCAAAGGAGGCAGCCTAATAAATGGGAACTTTTAGAACACTGGTCAAAAAGATACTATTGAATGAAATTGTCCTGGCAATTATTTTTGCATTATTATTGAAGGCCTATGTAATGGACAGCCGCTATGTACCCAGCTCATCAATGCATCCTACCCTACAGATAAAGGACAGACTGCTTGTTAACAAGCTGAGTTATAAATTTGGTGAAATGCAAAGGGGCGATATTATAATATTTGAACCTCCCCCAAGTGTGGACTCCCAGTACGACTATGTTAAAAGATTAATTGCCATGCCAGGCGATATAGTAGAGGTAACTAATGGAGTACTGTATATCAATGGTGAAGCTGTACAGGAAGATTATATTAATGAGCTTCCTAATTATGAATACCCTCCCACACAGGTTCCAGCAGACAGTCTTTTTGTGTTAGGGGATAATAGAAACTATAGCTATGATAGTCATCTATGGTTAGATTGGTTGTCATTAGATGATGTTAAGGGCAAGGTATTCTTTAGATACTGGCCCCTAGATAGAATTGGAAGAATAGAATAGATTTTGAATAAGGAAATTAAGCAAGGAAAAAGAAATAAGGGGTACCATACATCAAAGTATAGGCACCCCTTTTGTTTTATCTATTTGGTTTTAAGCTTTTTGTTAGTTGTTTTTAGTTGTTTTCTTCAGTAAGGTTAGTTCTTTCAATCACATTATGAGGGAACATATTATAGCCTGGATCCTTACTTTGTCTCTGCACATAATAAACTAGAGCTGCAACAACACCTACACCAAAAACCACACCCCAAATCATTATGACACCTCCATTGGTTTCAAAATCTATTAGCTTATCTGATCTCCTACCCTGGCAAGTGATAAGGCAGGCTTTAGCACCTTGATATAATTAATCTTTGGATCCTCAGTTCCCTGTAAATCTGCCTGTTCATTTTTTAGGACCTGAACATAATCAATGGTTTCTTTACTAATATACTCACCAGGACACACTAAAGGTATTCCAGGGGGATAAGCCATTATCATTTCTGCACTAACCTCTCCTACAGCTTCAATAAGGGGAACCCTTTTTGTTTCGCTGTACATGGCATCCCTTGGTGAAACTGACACTGTTGGAATTGCTGGCCATGGCGGTACATATTTAAGTATTTTTTCTAACTGTCTGCCCTCTGCAATTTCCCTGCAGGAGTTAATTAGATATTTAATTGTATATTCATCATCTGCAAGGGTTAGTAAAAATATCACATTATAAAGGTCAGCAAGCTCAACCTGAATCCTATAATCTCTCCTTAATATTCTTTCCATGTCATAGCCCGATAAACCAAGGCTTTTAACATTGATAGTCAGCTTGGTAATATCATATTTTTTGCAACCACAGGTTTCTTCTTCAGGTTCAAACAGCTTAATGCCTGGTATTTTGCACATTTCTTGTCTAGCCCATCTAGCTAGTTCCAGGGTTTTTCTTATTAGTTCGTCGCCTCTTAGTGCAATTTGCTTCCTTGCAACATCCAGGGATGACATTAACACATAGGAAGGACTGGTGGTCTGGGTAATATTGAGAACTGCCTTGACCCTTTGTGGACTGATTAACTTGCTTTTTATAAGCAGCATGGAGCTTTGAGTCATGGAGCCTAAAAGCTTATGTGTGGAGCTGGCAGCAATATCTGCTCCAGCCTGCATGGCTGATAATGGCAGCTCATCTGATAGATGGAGGTGAGCACCATGGGCTTCGTCCACTAGAACTGGCACCCCATAGCTATGAGCTAGTTCAACTATTTCCTCTAACTTGGAAGCAGTACCATAGTAGTTTGGATTAATTATAAATATACCCTTTGCATCTGGATGTTGATCTAATGCAGCCTTTAAGGTTTCTACTGAAACACCTGTTGATATGCCATATTCTAGATCCATTTCTGGCCTTACATAAATGGGAATAGCTCCACTGATAATCAAACCTCCAAAGGCTGATTTATGGGCATTTCTTGGTAGAATAATTTTATCACCTGGTTTGCAAACAGACATGATCATAGCCTGAATACCATTTGTAGTTCCATTTACAAGAAAATAAGCCTTGTCAGCTCCAAAGGCTTTTGCGGCCAATTCTTCTGCTTCAGCAATAACTCCTGTTGGGTTACAAATATTATCGGTATCCGGCAAGCATGTTAAATCTATACCCAGGGTATTTTTACCTACAAACTCACAAAACTCAGGTATTCCCCTGCCTTGTTTGTGACCTGGTACATGAAAAGGTATTGTATTGTCTGTCATGTATTTTTTTACTGCATCAAATACTGGAGTTTTTGACTGATGATTTAACATCGAGCTCACCGCCTTTCTCAATAAACACAATAACTTGCAATGATAATTAGAACATAATTATTGTCAAAGTTCAATATTAATTTTTTTATTTTTTAGCAAGATTGCATGGAAATTATTGTAATTAAGGGGCCTCTAATTTACATATGGAATCAAAAAAGGAATCAAAAAACCTGGCATCAGCCAGGCCTTTTGTGTATGTTAAATTTTTAAATTACATCATTATAAGTATAGAGTGTATATGTTTCTTCATGCTGATAGTCATGTCTATAGTTAATTTCATCAATTTCATGGACCAGAATAGCGTATTTTGCATCGGGATCAAAACTAGGAGGAATCTCTTTTCTATCTAAATAAGTAGATTTGTTATAGTCTAACTTCTCGAATTGAGTAACTTCACCTAGAATAACAGATTCAGGTCTGGTTGATGCTACGCCGATAACTCTCTTAATGTGTTCCCTGTCACCAGTCCAATCATATTTCATCTTTATATCCTCATTGGTCAATACCTTCTTTAATTCCTCAGCACTCTGTACAACCTTCTTCTTTACATTAGCAGCCTGGCTGGCCTCCACTTCTTCAACTAACCTTTTAACATGGTCTAAATTTACCATTTTAATTCCTCCTTTCTCATATTTGCCTTGCCTTTATGAAAAAGTACCATGTTATACTGTACCTTTACATTTTTGCGTTCATCCATGTTTGTATTTCTGCATACAATTATTCTGTAATTCTATTTTATTCAGACTTAAGCTTTTTGTCAATAGTTTTGGAGGAATTAATTTAAATTTCATTTAATAATTTCCTTGCAGTATTTATATGTGCTGCCACCTGCTCAGGGGCTGGCCCCCCTGCAACATTTCTTTTTGCCACGACATTTTCAATATTTACCTTTTCAAAAATATCATTTTCAATTGCTGGGGAAAAATCTTTATATTCTTCCAGACTTAACCCTTCTAAATCTATTCCCTTACTAATGCAATATGCAACCAGTTCACCAACAATCTTGTGGGCCTCTCTAAAGGGTACTCCCTTGGTAACAAGATAATCAGCCACATCTGTAGCACCTCCAAAGCCTCCCCTTGCCCCTTCCTTCATTATCCTTTCTTTTACTGTGATGGTAGCAAGCATTGGGGTAAAGGTAATCAGGCATCCCTTTACGGTATCAATTGTATCGAATAAGCTTTCCTTGTCCTCCTGCATATCCTTATTGTAGGCTAATGGCAAACCCTTCATTACTGTAAGTATGGTCACCAGATTTCCATAGACCCTGCCGGTCTTGCCGCGAACAAGCTCAGCTACATCAGGGTTTTTCTTCTGGGGCATGATGCTGCTGCCTGTGCTAAAGGCATCATCCATTTCTATAAACCTGAACTCATCACTGGACCAGATAATAAGCTCCTCACAAAATCTGCTTAAATGCATCATGAGAATAGCTGCCGCACTATTAAATTCTATTATGAAATCCCTGTCACTAACAGCGTCCATACTGTTACGCGTGATTTTCTCGAAGCCTAACTCTTCTTTAACCATATTCCTATCCAGGGGAAATGTGGTGCCTGCAAGGGCTCCGGAACCCAGGGGCATCATATCGGTTCTTTTATGTGCATCCTTGAACCTGTGAATATCTCTATAAAACATTTCCCAGTAAGCCATACAATGATGGGCAAAGGTTACTGGCTGGGCTTTCTGCAGATGGGTGTATCCTGGCATGATGGTATTTATATACTTTTGGGCCAGATCCAATAGTGTTTTTTCTAACTTGACAAGCAGCTGGATTATGTAAACTATTTCCTCTTTTAGATAGAGCCTTACATCCAATGCCACTTGATCATTTCTGCTGCGCCCAGTATGGAGTTTCTTGCCAACATCCCCGATTTTTTGGATTAAAAGGGTTTCCACATTCATATGGATATCCTCTGCATCCTGGGAGAATTCAAGCTTGCCTTCTTCTAACTCCTTTAATATAGCTTCTAATCCGCTGATAATTTGTTCAGCCTCATATGTTGAAATTATTCCACATTTTCCAAGCATCCTGGCATGGGCAATACTACCCCTTATATCCTGTTTATACAATCTCTTATCAAAGGAAATTGATGAGTGAAAGTCTTCCACAAGCTTATCTGTCTCTTTAGAAAAACGACCGCCCCATAGTTTCATGCTTATTCCTCCAAGGTTTTTGCAAATTATTTTAAAATGCTTGTTTATACTTTGCTTATATTTTGGTATCACTTTCTAAATTATACACCAAGGCATATTTTTTTTCAGGGATTTTAGTTTTAAATATATTTAAAATTTTTTGGTCTCAAAATTTTTCTTAATTACTTTTTCTTTCATTGACATTACATAGCACAATGTTTTGTTGGCAAAATCGAGCGATATTTTATATAATATTAGTGTAACAAATGTAAAAAAAGGAGGCTTTTAGCATGATAATTACTGCTACAGAGTTTAAAACAAATATGGGTAAATATCTTCAATTGGCGAAAACACATGATATAATTATCACTAAGAATAATAAGCCCATTGTCAAGCTGACAAACTTACGTGAAGATAAACTTGAGCTTCTTGAGGGACTTGTCGGCCTCATTGAAGACGATGGTTATACACTGGATGATGCTAAAAAGGATAGGTTATCCAGACAATGAGAATATTAATTGATACAAATATAGTTCTTGATGTTTTATTACACCGCACTGATTTTTTTAATGCATCCTATGATGTGTTAAAGCTGTCCGCCCTTGGTAAAGCTGAAGTGCTTATTACCGCCAATAGTATTACAGACATTTATTACATCATGCATCGCGCAAACAAAGATCCAATAAAATCTAAAGATGCAATCGTTCAATTGCTAGGTCTGGTCAATATTGCAGATGTTCTTGCATCTGATGTTATGAATACATTATCAAGCAAAATAACAGATTTCGAAGACGCCCTTATTGGGGCAATCGCCAAAAGAGTAAAGGCCAATTATATTGTTACCCGAAATACAAAGGACTTCAATAATTCTCCCATACCTGCCATGGATCCGAAAGACTTTCTCACGCAATTTGACAGTAGGGAGTAATCATCATCCTATCACACTATTTGTATTTTGTAGGCTTTTAGCCAGGAATTAATCTGGTACAAATATGCATAAAACTGAGCTTCACCCATCAACTGACCAAACCAGGGGAGCCCAAAATCTTTTTGGCTGTTCTTTAGCATGTTGTTGACTAAAACCACATCAATTAAGGGAAGTATGGGTGAATTCTTGTCAGTAAGAATATTTTTAACCAGGTTTTTTGTAGCCTGTAAATACTGGGGATTGTGGGTCTTTGGATATGGACTCTTTTTTCTCCATAAAACATCATCTGGGAGAATACCTACAAGGGCTTCTCTAAGCAGTCCCTTTTCTCTGCCCTTGAGCTGCTTAACATCCCATGGAATATTCCATGCATACTCTACAAGCCTGTGGTCACAGAAGGGTACCCTTACCTCAAGACCAACGGCCATACTCATCCTATCCTTTCTATCAAGCAAAGTAGGCATCCATCTGGTAAGGGTTAAATAAAGTATTTCTTTAATACGTGCTTCTCCTGCACCTTCACCTGGTAATTTCGGCACCTCAGATAGGGCTTCCTGGTATCTGTCCTGTATATATTGTCTTGGGTTAAGCTGCTTTTGCAGGTCGTGGGAGAGAACCTTCTCTCTAATATCAATATTGGTTGACCAGGGAAATGTTCCTGAATTAATAAGATTCTCTCTATGAAACCAGGGATAACCGCCAAATATCTCGTCAGCACACTCTCCTGACAAGGCAACAGTTGCACCTTTTTTGATCTGTTGGCAAAAAAGTAAAAGAGATGCATCAACATCTGCCATACCAGGTAGATCCCTTGCATGGACTGCTAAATCTAAGGCTTTTATTTGTTCCATGGTATCCAGGTTTATATAATGATGCTTGGTGTTTAAGTATTCCGCCATTACTTTTATCCAGGGATTGTCTGGATCAGGATGAAAATCATTTGACTTAAAATGAATATCATTATCAACAAAATCAACTGAATAAGTATGGATGGGTCCATTCCCCTGCATCTTAAGCTCTTGAGCTGCCACTGCTGTAATTGCACTTGAATCTACTCCTCCTGATAGCAGAGTGCATACAGGAACATCAGCCACCAGCTGTCTGCTAACTGCATCACAAAAAAGATATCTTACCTTTTCTAATGTTTTTCTTAAATCATCTTCATGATGACGACTTTCTAAAGCCCAGTATTTTCCTGTCTTTAGGCCATTTCGGTTTAGTATTAAATAGTGACCTGGTTTTACCTCTGATATTTGCTTAAACACTCCATGCCCTGGAGTTCTAGCCGGACCTAAGGCAAGGAT
Source organism: Desulfitibacter alkalitolerans DSM 16504 (assembly GCF_000620305.1). Taxonomy (NCBI): domain Bacteria; kingdom Bacillati; phylum Bacillota; class Clostridia; order Neomoorellales; family Desulfitibacteraceae; genus Desulfitibacter; species Desulfitibacter alkalitolerans. The sequence continues at coordinate 78,353 of NZ_KK211104.1, forward strand.
TTCCGCCAGGCCTTCTAGGTTTATCTTTGGCTCAACATAGGGATTAGCTAACAGGGCTTTTTGTTCTGAGGCAAAGATAAATCTATTGTTTTGATAGGTGTAAAACAGGGGCTTTACTCCAATTCTATCCCTTGCTAGATATAGTGTTTCGTCTCCATCATCCCAGATAGCAAAGGCAAAAATCCCGTTATAGTGTTCAACACAAGCAGGACCCCATTCCAGGTATCCCACTAACACCACCTCTGTATCAGATCTTGTGTAAAAGTTATGTCCTCTTGCCTGTAGTTCTTGACGCACTTCATCTGTATTGTATAATTCGCCGTTATATACTATTACATAATCTCTGTTGCCTACCCGGCGTACCATTGGCTGCAGGCCACCCTCAGGGTCAACCACTATAAGTCTCCTGTGGACCAGGGATGCCCTTTGTGAAACCCACATCCCATCTGCATCAGGACCCCTATGTGTCAGTTCTTCCATCATCCTCTTAGCCTGCTTTTTTCTGTCCCCTCTGGTCAAATCATTCTCCCAATCTATCCACCCTGCTATTCCACACATTTCCTTCAACCTCCTTGAAAACGATTTTCTTTATCAGCAATATCATATGCAAGGAGAAACTTTAGGTGCTTGTACATGCTGCATTTATTAAACAGGAAATGCATCAATTAAAACAGGAAATGCATCCAAAATGTCAATTTGTCAAGCCTGACCCTTGTTAGTTGGTTAATATTTAATTTTGCGTCTGGCTTCCCTGTTTAGATTGGGTAATTTTTCTGCAAACATTTCATCCCACATTTCCTGGTATTCCAAATAAACCAGTTTATATCTCTTCTTTAGACGTGCCAGACCCTCTGCAAAGCCTTCATCATCAAAGCCAAAATCTTCATGTATTGTATCGGGCACAGAAGCTGAGAATTCCAGATAGGCTTGGAAGCTATGTTCCTTAAGATATGTTTCAAGAGCTGCTATGTAGACGAGAGGAAATAACTCTTCATCTTTGTGGATCATGTCAATTTCATTTCTAAGAGCCATCTTTTTTTGTAAAAGAGAAAATTCCTTTTTAAGTACACTATCATTAGGCTGTAAAAGCCTGAGTAGTTCCATGAATATAGAGGCAGTTTTATAATTATGAACTCCCATGTTGCCTTCATATTCAAATAATATAGAATCTATTACAAACTCCCTTTCCTCTTCATCCATCTTTAAACTTTTTAAGTATTTTTTGGTCTGAGAAAGGACCTTGCCTTTAAAATTCCACTTACCGCTATAAGCCATGGCATCAATCCAGTTCAAGTAGTAAACAATATCCTCAGGCTCCTGCTTATCATTTGGTAAAGAATCAATTTTTGCTTGTGCCATTTCCCAGAGATTCTGCAGCATATCAAGCTCCAGATAAACATTACGAAACAATACATAATAATCATGGACATGGTGAGGATGCAATGCATGTATCTCATGCAGCACCGACAAGGCTTCTTCATACTCTTCTCCATCAACAAGGATGCGAGTTTTTCCCAGTAAGACGTATATTTTATAATCCTCTGGTGCAGTTTCATATGCCCTGTCAAGATACAGGTTAAAATCAGCAGTCTTTTCTAGCTCATAAGAAATATATGCCAGGGTTAACATAACCTGGACACTTGTGCTGTCAATTTTTAAAGCATCTTCAAAGCACTGCAATGCCTTGTCCATTTGCCCCTTTTCCAGATAATAGTTGCCCTTATCAATAATCTTATCTATTTTGCCTCCATATTTGCGTGCAAAATCATATTCACTTCGCTTTTGGGGGCTTTTTAATGTTTCATAAGCCATACGAATCTTCTGGAATTCCTCTGGATGGGTTTCAGGAGGAAATGCTTTAACACCTTCTATATACTTTTCTTTAATCTTTTTTTGAGAAGCATTAGCAGTTGTTCCTAGTATTTTGTAATAATTTTCCATGGTGTGCTGAGGTTTTTTCTTTTTTTTCGCAGCATCTGGGTTTCTCCATGTATTGTCAAACATTCCTTACTAACCACCCTTCTTAAGTTTCCAATTCTATTAGAGCATCTGTTGCATTATTAATTGCTTCAAGAATTTCCTCAACATCTTCCATTTCCTCAACTGCATTGAGAGATTCTATAATTTCCTGCAAGCCTGCACTTTCCTCACTTGATGCATGTTCCAGGAGATGCTTGGACCTCTTAATAAGCCTTTTAACTTCCTGTTTTAACTCTGTGATGTTTTTTTCAACATCTTCAGCTTCATAATCTTCCACGGCATCATCCAAAAATTGCTGAAATCTCTTCCATTCTTCCTCTTCTGCACTTAGCACATCTTCTTTAACATCCTTCCATAAATTCTCCAAGGAAGTTGTGCTTTCCAAAAAGGACTCTTCGGAGAAACGATCCAATGCATCCTGCATGAGCACACTCATTTCTCTGTCATTGGAAAGACATTTTGCTGAAACCTCCAAAATCCCATTTATATTATAATGAAATTTGACTTCAATACTTTCAGCACCTGCAGAATTAGAGGGAATACCTTCAAGTAAGAATTTCCCCAAATGGTGGTTATATTTAACTCTTTCATGCTCTCCCTGGTAAACCTCAATACTAACAGCTTCCTGACCATCATTAACTGTATAATATTTCTCTGATCTTGTAACTGGTATTGTAGTGTTTTTGGGTATTATTACAGAAAAACCCCCTGGCCTATAGGAAATGCCCTTCCACTGTTCCAGAACTGAAATACCCATGGAAAAGGGTGCCACATCAGTTACTACCATGCCGCTTTTAGAAAGTAATCCTGATTTAATACCAGCCTGAACTGCCGCACCTAAAGCAACTGCTTCATCTGGATGCACATCCTTCCTGGGTGATTTTCCAAAGAATTGGCTGATTAATCTGCTTACCATGGGTATTCTGGTGGATCCTCCTACAAGAAGTATTTCATCAATTTCTTCAACAGTTAATTCTGCCTGGGTTAAAACCTCCTGAACCTTATCCATGGTTTCCTTTAGCAAGTCCTCTATCATCTCTTCAAAAAAGTTACGTTCAATGCTTGTAGATAATCCTATAGGTGTTTTATCCTTAAATAAGACAACTGGAAGAGAAATTTCTACAGTATCCCTTTCTGATAAAAGTTTTTTAACTTGTTCTGCCTCTTCTTTCAAAATTGCCTTGGCACGTAGGTCATCCAATGGATTAACTCCATGCTGTGCTTGTATTTTCTGGGCCATCCATTCTGCGATTCTCCAGTCAAAATCCTCTCCACCTAGCTGGCTGTTACCTGTTGATGCCTTTACATCCAATATTCCGCCCATTATCTCCACTACAGATACATCAAAGGTACCGCCTCCAAGATCATACACTAGAATATGCTTGTCTTTATCCAAGTTGAATAGTCCATATGCCATGGCTGCTGCCGTGGGCTCATTAACAATTCTTTCTACTATAAAACCTGCCAGCTCTCCAGCCTGTTTAGTAGCCCTGCGCTGTTTATCAGTAAAATATGCAGGGACAGTAATAACTGCCTCCTTATCTCCTTCACCAAGTCTGGCATCAACAAACTCCTTTAGTTTCTTTAGTATTAGAGCAGATATTTCGTGGGGTAAAAATGCTTGTCCTGCTAAAATTATTTCTTCCTCTGAACCCATTTTACGTTTTACTGCAGCTATTGTTCGGCTGGGCATGGCAATTAGTGCATCCTGTGCAGTTTTTCCCACTTCAACCTGGCCCTGCTGATTGATATGAACAACAGATGGTATTATACGTTCTCCAGATGGAGATGGTATGATTTCTGGCCTTCCTTTGTTAATGAAGGCTACAGCTGAATTAGTTGTACCCAGATCTATTCCAACTATTGGGTGACCATTCTGGTTATTATTAATTGTTTTTTTCATTAATTTGGTTGCTCCTCTCCATTACTATCAAGGTCTTCATACTCACTATCTGCAACGGTAATAACTTGGGCCTTCCTTAACAGGATACCATCACTGTTGACAAAACCCCTTTTAAAAATAGTAACTATTTGGCAGTAGGCTGTAATTTCCATATTCAACTGTTCCTTGGTTACTGTACCTATGGATTCTGCATATAATGGATCAAAGCCCTTACCTAAAAGTTCAATTTCTATAATCCCATTGTCCCTTAAGGCTTCAAGGATTCTGTTAGCCCAGCCTTTAAATAGTCCCTGCCAACTATCCTTTCCTTCTTCATGTACTTCTGAATCGTGAAGACGAATAATTGCTAAGTCAATATCATCTAATATCTCAATAAGGCAGTTAACAGCAGCATTATTTTGCATTTGCAGCTGCTGATGTTCAGTTTTGAGTTGTTCTAACATTAAAAAACTCTTCATGTACTTTTCCTGACCATCTATTATTTCCTGGGTAGCTTTGTAGTGCATACGAAGCATTTTATTACCCTGTTGGCTATTTTCGTCTAGTTTTTCCAATAAAAGTTGATTAGTTTTTTCTTGAGCATCTAACCTTTTATTTATTTCCACTAATTCTGAATCTAGTTTACTGTTGTTCCAAAATTTCCAAAACACTTAAACACATCCTTTTTTCTCTAAGTCATCTTTTTCCCATAATTCGTCATATTTTTTAGATTTGCAGCATATTCTAGGATATCATGTATAAATAGCAACCAATAACATTTATATTCTAACATAAATTTCTATATTATGTATAACTGCTGTTCATCATTTTCTTTACAAAAAAGCCATTATAACTTCTTCAAAACACTATTTATCCCATGGTTAACCACCACTAAGACTCCATCCTCTATCTCTGCACTGGTATTTCTGAAGTGTCAATACCAAGCTTCTCAAAATCATCCTTGCTTTTCAGCATCAGAGCGTAATTCATTTTTTCGTCTTTTTTGACAAGATGACCCATTTGCTCTTCAATAAATTTAAAATATCCATTAACTCCAAACTCCTTTGTCCATAGCTCTATTGACTTCTCTATCCTCAGAAGACATTTCACAGGAGTTTCAAAATATTTCTTTAAATCACCTGATGTGTTTAGGTCATATGTTTTATTTGCTATAGTAAATATCTCCTGATTCGTAAAAGGGTCAAAGCTTGCCAATAATCCTTCAAGAAAGGCCTTGTTCTCATCAGTGACAAATCTGTCGTAATCATATTCTATCCCATTGATATATCCATCAATCTTTAACAGGCACATATGGATTGCATCAATGGCATGCCTTCCATTTCTTAAAGAATCTTTGCGATGGAGCTTCAAGAGATTTCCTTCCATTGGGTACAGTAAGAAGCTGTACTCTTCCTCATCACCTTTAGGGATTGTACCAAATTCCTTTGCCATTCTTGAAGATATTCTTTCAAGCTTGTAATAATCCACATGTTTTTTCAAAAATATCACTCCCTTGTTCATTGCATCTATTTTACCATAGCCAATCGTCAAGCTACACTAACTTTTTTGTAACCACCCCATCTGCAATATCTACTGTCGTGGCCAGGTCAAACCCCTCTGACTTGCAAGGATAACTTTATGATGGCTCTCAAACATTAACTTGGTGGCTCAAATGGCATTAGATTATTTATATAAAATTACCTAATGAAAGGACTATTACTTGTGTAATAGTCCTTTTAGTGGGATTTAGAGATAGTCCGCATACAATATTTCCAATATGCATAGTGTTCATGAAAACAGGGACAGCTAGACCTATTAGGCCGGCATGACATCTAAATACATAAGGTTCATCCCATTTAACAGCTTCGCGACCAGCTGTTGCATATGATTTATAACACTTGTACTCAGCAGAACATCTAATTATTTTACAGAAATCCGGCATTCTTGAACTACCTGGATCTATTACTGGAATGCCATCCAGATCTGTTAAAGACACACCTAATCCTGTTGTTTCCGAAAAGGATTCTATTATATCCTCAAGGATTTTTTTATTTGGAAAAGTATTGCTGTCCTCCTGACCTATCTTAATATCAGTCATTTTCCCTCTCCAGAAATGTCGCTATATTTCAATAATTCTATATAGCCTGTTAAACTCCTGTAAAAAGTATAATGATTATTCTTTTAATTATTTTTTGTACGGCAAACCAAGAAGCTTATCTATAGTTGTAAATTCATATCCATCCTTTTTTAAAACCTTGATTATATCACTTAATGCTTTAATTGTTCCGCTCAGGTCCTCACCAACACCACCTGCAGAATGTTGAAGAATAATTGAGCCTTCAATGACATTTTCCAGGATATTAGTCTTTACCTCTTCTGCTGATAGTCCCTTCCAATCCAGGGAATCAACGCTCCAGGCAATATGCTTGTATCCCCTCTTTGCAACTAGCTCTACTTTTTCTCTATCCATGGAACCATAGGGAGATCTAAATAAAATAGGAATATAGCCTGCAAGCCTATTAATGATCTCATCTGTCTGTTTTAGCTCCTCAATAACCTTGTCGTTAGACAGTTTAATTATATTGGGATGGGACCATGTATGGTTTCCAATAATATGGCCCTCCGAAGCCATTCTTTTTAATACTTCAGGAAACAACTCACACCTTCTTCCAACTACAAAAAATGTAGCTGGAACTTCATGCTCCTTGAGCACATCTAGAATCTGGGGAGTAAACAAATCATCTGGCCCATCATCAAAGGTTAATGCTATTAGCTTTTTTTCATTTGAGCCAAAGCGAAAGAAAACATCTGGGTACTCTGATGCTAGATCAATTATCTCTCTTTGCGGGAACCCTCTCCCCTCTCTTTCAGGTCCTCCCGCCAGGTCAAAATCATTTACTTGAGCTCGCTGACCATAATTACTACCTGGAATGACAAAGATCCATAATAAAAACATGCCTATACCAAAAATTCCAATAAGATAATATAAAGGTCTATGCTTCATATTTATCACCTCAGCAACTATTTTCCCCTTTTAATGCACACTTCATGTATTACAATAAAAATGGTGGGTTTTATTTTCTGCAGCATTTGAGCATTAAGATTGCCAGGTATAGTTTCGTAAAGTTTAAAAACAATTTCCCAGTGCTGAATATGCCCAATTGTTATTGATTGCAGGTCTTTTATCAAGTATCATTAATGTAAAATGTAATATAAAGGGAGATTACCATGATTAAACTCCGGGAACTGTTCTTGGGTAAAAAGAGAATACAAAGGCCTCTAGAAGCCATACAGGTAGGCATATCCCCTATTTGCAATTTAAAGTGCACCTTTTGCCCCACAACATTTATACCGGAAGAAAAAGCAGAGCTCATGACTTTTAAGGATTTTTCGCTGCTTGAGCCTTATTTTTCATGGACCAATTGGGTTTATCTCCAGGGATGGGGCGAACCATTGCTAAACAAAAGCATATGGAAAATGGCTGCCCTGGTAAAGGCTTCTGACACCAAGGTGGGTTTTACAACTAACGGAACCTTGTTAAATGAGGAAATTGCCCAGAGACTTATCAAAGATGGGATAGATTTGGTTTCTATCTCCGTGGCAGGGGATGCCTCAAAAATTCATAATAAGCTTAGAAAGGGTTCAGAATTTACTACTATTATAAATAATGTAAAATACTTGATTGATCTAAAGAAAAAGCTTCGTTCAGCTACTCCCAAGGTAAGCCTATCTTACATGCTAACAAAGGACAGTATAATACACCTTCCAGAAACAGTTAAGTTAGCCCATAAAATAGGGGCTGATGATCTATATGCTATAAATCTAGATTATGTATTCAGTCATGAGGCTGACGAGAATAAGGTATTTAACTGGGGAGGAAAACCCCGTGAGGATTATGAAAGGATCACTGGAGATTCTAAAAAAATAGCCGCAGAGCTAGACTTCTCCTTTAGATCCTATTTATTAAGCATGGAGGAACAAGAGCCTGTTTGCGAGCTAAATCCAAATAGATTTGTATTTATTACCGCAGATGGAGATGTAACACCTTGTACCTATTTAGGCAGAAAGATAAACCCAAGGGTATATGAAGGCAGGCTAATTGAATTACCAAGGAAAACCTTTGGTAATATTAAAGTCAATACTTTTGAAGAAATCTGGGAAAGAGCAGATTATCAGGAGTTTCGTAACAGGTTCACTGTTCGTCTGCAGGAATATAATATGCTAATGAGTGCCTTTACTGACCATGAGCCTAACCTGCTAAGGATAAAGGAAGCCGAAAAAAAATACGCAGAGGGTTTAAAGAAAAACCCCCTGCCTGTAGAATGCCAAAGCTGCCCAAAGGCATATGGAATTTAAGCTATATAATACTTATTAAAACTATACAAACTAATTATTTGACAAAAAATGAGCTGCTATTTTCCTGTTGGAGGTCTGCTAGTTATAACTAATTTTATATATAATATTGCATAAAATTTTATGATGCCCTATAATGTAATTACTGGAGGTGAATACAGTTGTTTACACAAGATAAGTTTATTTCCACATCAGAGTTACAGCAAAACGTTTCAAAAACTATTGACAAAGTTAAAAATCAAGATGTTATTATTATTCGTAACAATAAGCTCGAAGCTGCGATTATCAGCATTGAAAAATACAATCAATTTCTTGATTATCTGCAATGGAAAAATATAAGTGATGCATTGGACAAATTGCCCACTGAAAATATTTCTAATAAAGAAGCTGATAAAGCAATAGCTTTGCTTCGACACGCCCAAAAAGAACAAAAGTTTACTGCTGATGAAATAGAAAAAATTGCTGAATCAGGAATAGACTACAATGAATTATAGTGTTCGTTTTTCAAAATCGGTTATGAAAAAAATCCTTAAATACCAAAAACCGACTCGTGATAGAATCTATAAAGCATTAAATAATTTACCGCATGGTGATATTAAAAAGCTGCAAGGGCAAAATAATCCACCCTTTTTTAGATTGAGAATTGGTAATATGAGGGCTTTATTCGTAAAAGATGATTATAAAATGGAGATTTTTGTTTTTGGATTAGAGACAAGAGGCGATATTTACAAATAATAAGCAATTTTGCCGTTTCAATCTCGAATGCTTGAATCTTTTACTTTCATATCTAAATTATAAATAAACTTCAAAGCATTCCTTGGACCAGGTTTAACTTTTATTATTTAAAGCAGTGAGATTTCCTGCCCCCGGTATCCTGTACTTTCCAAAACGATACATTACTGACCATTTATTATACGTTAAGATTGAGCTTGCCTGCATTATTTAACAGTTTCAGAGAGTTTTCTCTAAAGATAAGGGTTAGCTCGTCCTCTTTCAGGCCTCCCTGCTCCTTGATATCTTCTATAAACAGGGTAAAGTCAGCTTCCCTTTGCTTTCTTGGATATACCAGCAGGGGAAAGTCTGAGCCAAATAGTATTTTTTCAGCACCAACAAGCCCAGTTACTGCTTTAAAAACACCCATTTTATATAATAGTGGGCTCCCAGCTGAATCGTAATAAACATTTTTCATGGTTTCCCTGACCTCTGGCCAGAGTTCAAAATATGGCAGCCCTCCACCCCAGTGGGCAAGAATCAGCTTTAAATCCGGCAGTCTCCTGGCCAGCTCATAAAAGCCTTGTATGGGAGTGGGATCCTTGCCAGGATATATTTTCCCCACAGGCTCCCCAGCATGAATATTCACCAGCATGTTGCATTTTGCAGCAGCCTCCATTAAATTCAGAAAGTCCTTGTCATTTAAATCCCAGCCCTGCCCGCCTGGTCCCATTTCACCAACACCTGCAAAGCCCATTTCATAGCACCTTTCCATTTCCCATATGGCACGCCAGCCAGCTCTGGGATTTACACTTGCAAAGGCTATAAAACGCTCAGGATGCCTGCTGATTAAGTCATGCATATAGTCATTATGATATCTGCATAATCCATGGTCTCTCCAGTACCACCCCTGCATTACTATCTTCTCTACACCTGCTTCATCTGCCAGGGCTACAGCCTCTTCACAAGTAGCATAGCGTTGGATTGTGCATTTGGGATCTGCAAGGACGCCAAAATACGTATCTAGCCTGCAGTACTTCTCTTGATTTCTAATTACGTCGGGAGGAAACATGTGGGTATGGATATCTATTATTCCCCCCTGTCCAGCATGGGATAGCTGCATGTCTTGTCTCCCCCTTCCTTAAGAAGGCCTAACAGCCTTAAAGCGTTCCTGCCTAAAACATCATCCAAGGCTTCCTTGGATTCTATTTGGGTACGTATCTCATTAATCATTGTTATGAAATCTGGCTGTTTCTCACTTTGGGGGTATAAAAGTAAGGGATAATCTGTTCCAAAAAGTATTTTTCTATGTCCTACAAGGTTTATTGTGGACATATAAACCTGTGGTGAACAGATAAGTGGGCTTGCCGCCGTATCATAATACACATTGGTAAAGGCTTTGCTGATTTCAGGCATGAGCTCATAAAAGGGCAGTCCTCCACCCCAGTGGGCAAGAATTACCTTCAATAACGGTTTAGCCATAATCAGGTGTACATAGTCATTCAAGGGAACATCTGATTTGCCAAAGTAAAAGGCTCCTACAGGCTCACTAATATGGAGACTTATAGGAACATCAAAATCCATACATAAGTCACATATTCTCAGGAAGCTGTCATCCCCTAGAGAAAAGCTTTGCCCATAGGGGTCCAGCTCACCTACCCCTGCCATGCCTGCCTGGATGCATCTTTTAACCTCTCGCTGTGCATTTATTCCATCATTGGGATTGACTACACAAAATCCTATAATCCTATCTGGGTAAGCTTTCATTGCTTCAAGGACATAATCATTCTGCATTACACAATATTCGTGGGACAAGAATGGCCACCCCTGAATTACTATTTTATCCACCCCGTCCTTATTCATTTGCTCAAGAGCTTCTTTGTAAGTTACAAAAAACTGTTTGGTATGATTGGCCGGCGTTGCCATTGATAGAAAACCAAAATAATCATCTCTCATTGCAAAGCCTTTAGGATCCTTTACAATCTGTTCAGGAAGGATATGGGTATGAAAATCAACTATCATTATTTTTCTTCAGCTCCTTCAGCCATGCGCAGCTTTATCAAGGAATGTACATGAATTACCACCACTTTTCCCACGGCATAGGTGGGTATTGCCAGAATCATTCCCAGGATACCTGCAAGGCTTCCTGCTGTTAATAATACAACTATAATTGTGACAGGATGAATGGCAAGCTTACGGCCAAAAACCTGGGGGGCAATAAGTTGGCTCTCTATCTGCTGTATTATAAACACAAAAAACAGCACCTGCAGGGCAGTCCAGGGAGATTGGATTAGACCAACTATCATGCCAGGTATTGTTCCAATAATAGGGCCAAAATAGGGTACAACATTGGTAACCATTGCAATTAAAGCCAGCAGAAGTGCATAGTCCAGCCCAATTATCATGTAGGCCAAATATACCATGAAGCCCACAAAAAAACTTACAATTAACTGGCCCTGTATAAAAGAACTAATGGTCTTATTCATTTGGGCTAAAATCTCCAGTCCTTCATCCTGATATTTGCTGGGCAGATATTTTACTATAGCTTTTGGAAGCTTGTGACCATCCTTTAGCATGTAAAAGAGGATAAAGGGAATGGTAATAAAGATTATTAAAATATTAGTTATAAATCCAATTAAATAGTAAGTCTGGTCAATGGCCGTGGACACAAACTTTTCCACTTCAGCAGCATAATCCACAGTCCTCCATCTCTCAAAGGAATCAGTCTCCTGAAATCTTTCAAAAATAGTACTCTCCTGAAAATCAATAAATGTTCTATGAAGCTGGTTTAAAAACCTGGGAGCATTTTCTATAAGATTTAATAGCTGAAATTGAATGATAGGTCCTATATATAGTATTGTAATTGTTAAAATACCCAGGAGCACAATATAAATAATTAAAATAGCTAAACCTTTAGGTATTCTTTTTGAATGAAGCCAATTGACTATGGGACTTGTCAAATAGTATAGAATCCCTGCAATCAGCACGGGGAAAAAAATAGTTGAGATTAGAACAACTATGGGCCTGAAAATGAAGGAAATATTTGTTCCCACTAATATTATTAAAAATATAAGCAATACCCACAGAGCTGCCTGAAAAGCCTTTGAATTAAGCATTATCTTCACCTGAACACTTTATTGGATTTTTTTGTAACGTTTATATTATAATCCACTTTGTTCACAAACACCAACATTTATGGATATTTTCTTTATAATGATTAACAAGGTGTTCACAAGGCATACTAAAAATGATAAACTTAAACCCTAACAGGAATATTTAACCAATAAAATAATTAGAAGGAAGGGAGCCACCACTTATGACCACTGATATCAGATTTGACTACAGTAATGCGCAACCCTTTATTAAAAGTCATGAACTGGAATATATGAAAAGTAGGGCAGCAGCTGCCCATGAACTGCTTCACAGCAGAAAGGGTCCTGGCAGTGAATACACAGGATGGCTGAATTTACCCAATGATTTTGATAAAAATGAGTATGAAAGAATTAAGAAGGTTGCTGAAAAAATCAGAAATAAGGTTGAGGTATTTATTGTAATAGGAATTGGTGGTTCCTACCTTGGTGCTAAATCTGCAGTGGAAATTCTCAAGAACTCCTTTTATAATCAGCTTTCGAAAGACAGCCGCAGGTCTCCTGAAATTTATTTTGCCGGAAATAACATTAGTTCCACCTACCTTGCAAGGCTGGTGGAGCTGGTCAAGGATAGGGATTTTGCTATCAATGTTGTTTCCAAATCCGGCACCACCCTTGAGCCTGCCATTGCCTTCAGGGTATTCAGAGAGCTAATGGAAAAAAAATACGGGGCGGATGAAGCCAGGGAAAGAATAATTGCTACTACTGATAAATCAAAGGGTGCTTTAAAAAAATTATCAGACGAACAGGGCTATGAGACCTTTGTTGTACCTGATGATATAGGGGGACGCTATTCTGTGCTGACAGCAGTTGGTCTTTTCCCCCTTGCAGTTGCCGGTATAGATATAGATGAAATTATGTCTGGAGCAGCAAAGGCCTATAATAATTACAATAACAGTGATCTTGCAGTAAACCCATGCTACCAGTATGCTGCAATTAGAAATATTCTTTATGCCAAGGGCAAGAGTATTGAGCTGCTGGTAAATTACGAACCTGACCTTACTTTTTTTGCAGAATGGTGGAAGCAGCTTTTCGGAGAGAGTGAGGGTAAGGATAATAAAGGCATCTTTCCTGCCAGTGTTAATTTCACTACAGACCTCCATTCCCTCGGTCAGTACATACAGGATGGCAGACGTGACCTTTTTGCGACAACAATATGGGTAGAGAACCCACCTGTAAACATGGAGATAAAAGCAATTAAAGAGGATATTGATGGACTTAACTTCCTTGCTGGAAAAACAATTCATCATGTAAATGAAAAAGCCTGCCAGGGTACAATTCTAGCCCATACTGAAGGTGGAGTTCCTAATCTGAAGGTAAGCATACCAGACCTGGGTCCTCATACCTATGGGCAGCTTGTATACTTCTTTGAGAAGGCATGTGCAATAAGCGGCTACCTATTAGGTGTGAATCCCTTTGATCAACCAGGTGTGGAGACATATAAAAAGAACATGTTCGCATTACTAGGTAAGCCAGGGACAGAGGAAGCCAGGAAGGAAATTGAAAGAAAGCTTCATGATCTGGCAAGAAAGCTTTAATTAATTTAAATAGTGTTTAATAGTTTTAACTACAAAGTAAAGTAAAGTAAATAAAAAGGGACTGCCTCACAAACGAATTTAATAATTTATTGTGAGCAGCCCCTTTTATTCTTTATTCCATGTCAATTCGCAGCTTTCCAGCACTCCCAAGATTTGTTTTAGGCACATCTTGAATGACAACTGTTACACGCTCTGGAGGGACTCCCACACTTGTGCATACTGCTTCAGTAATCTTTTCCACCAAAACTCTTTTTTGTTCTGTAGTCCTGCCTTCAAGCATATCCACTCGTACTATTGGCATGTTTAATCACCTCTTGTATTTTTTCTACATTAATAATAATATGCTTTAGCTGTTAAGACAATAGATTCTAATATACTTCTATTGATGGACTAGATTTCAGAAAAAATATCTTTCAACGGCATCTCCAGACCCTCAAAAACTGTTGATTTTATGGTATCTCCTTCTCCAAAGCTTGCCATACTTTCCAGTTCTCTTTCCTTGGAAAAGGTGTATTGAGTGATGGCTTTGCTATCTATATCAACGACCCAGTATTCCAAGACCCCGCTTTTCATGTACAGATTAAGCTTGGTTATCATATCCTTGCCTTTTGTGGAAGGAGACAAGACTTCAACAAGTAGTGCGGGTATGCCCTCATACTTATTATCCTCATTGACCTTATCTTCATCACAAATCACAATCACATCTGGCTGGACAACATTAGGATCCTCTTCGAACTTGGTGGCATAACCAAACAGCCTTATATCTAATGGCGCTGTTAAGGATCGGCAGGGTTTTCCTTTAAAATAGTTGTTAAAGTGCCATGCAATTTCATTGACCACAACCTGATGGTTAAAACCAGGTGATGCCAATAGATAAATCTCACCATCAATTAATTCATATCGTTGATCAGAGGAATCAACCAGTGCCATATACTCCTCATAGCTGATTTTCCTTGTGGTTTTATACTTTAATGATTCTTCATGAACAAAATAATAGTCCGGCTCTTTATAGCGAGTAAGCTTGGCCACGCTCTTGCCGTTTTTCGTAATAATAATGTCTTCCTTTTCTGCCAGAGAAAGATATTTTCCAAAAGCATTCTGCAAATCAGTAGCATTAACACGCATGTTATCACCATCCACTTTTTAGCTATTATTATAATAAAAAATAGCTAATATGTCAATTTGTATTGGCTATATTCAAGGCCCAATGTAAAAGTTATTGTTACTGCTCTTTGAGGGCAAGCCCAAACTTTTTAGCAATGTAAATTTTGTACTTTTATTCCGGTCAGGAACTATTTATCAAAGTTGTTTGTATCATTGGATTTTACCATGTAAAGCTTGGTTGGCCTGCCTATTCCATATTCTAATGCTACCAATACTTTTCCTACATTTGTTAGATAATCAAGATAACGCCAAGCAGTTATCTTAGACATGTTCAGGGAGGTGGCAATTTGCTGACACGACAAGGGTTTATTTTGTTTTAACATAAAGCTAATAATCTGCTCTAAGGTAATCAGATGTAACCCTTTAGGCAAAGAAGGTTGAGCTTTTTGACTGGAATCCTCTCCAGGAGTAGTAATCCTATCTATGTCTGATTGGTTTAAGTCAGTTTTTTTGTTCAGAAGCAGCCGCAGCTTTTCGTAATTGCGAAGTGACTGTTCTAGTCTTTCCATATCGAAGGGTTTGATAATGTAATCTATAGCACCATAGCGCATAGTCTGATAGATAGTGTAAGTATCTTTGGCTGCAGTAATCAAAATTACATCAGTTGGAATATCCTGTTGACGAATCTGCTTCAGTATTTCCAGGCCATTGCCCTGTGGTAAAAATATATCTAATAGAACAATATCTGGTCGAAGCTGTTTAATTTGAGTAAGGGCATTATCCTGGCTGCTGCTGGTTCCTATTACCTTGAAAGGAACAATCTTTTCAGTAAACCGCTTATTGATGCTGACAACCATAGGATCATCTTCTACTATAAAGACAGTTATCTTTTTCAAAGAATTCATCTCCTCTCATTCCAATTCTAATGAAAAAGGTATGGCTATCTGAAAAGTTGTTCCAGCAGCAGATGTATTAATTGTGATAGTACCTCCTGCCACATCTACTCTATTCTTTAGATTAGTTAAACCAACACCCTGTCCTTTTTTCTTGGTGGTAAAGCCTGGGTAAAAAATCTTTGACTTAACCTCTTCAGATATTCCTGAACCTGTATCCATTACTTTTATTGTCAGCCCAATTTCATTTTGCTTTAGTAAAACCCTTACCAATCTTTCACCCCCAGCCTCACTTACTGCGTCAAACGCGTTTTCTATAAGATTGCCCAGTACTACAACCATGGCGTTTTCATTGAAATAATCAGGCAACTTAAATAACTGGCTTGACCTGTCAATTTCCAGTTTGATATTTTTTTCTTCAGCCTCACTAGCCTTGCCTATTAATAGTCCTGCCACGGCAGCGTTATGAATGTTGTTAATCAAAAAGCTGATGAGAGACTGCTCTTTATAGGTTAAATTTGCTATGTATTTTCTGGCTTCATCATAACAATCAAGCTGAATCAAGCCGGATATAACATGCAGCTTGTTTAAAAATTCGTGGCTACGAGATCTTAAGGCATCAACTAATTTTTTAACACCTGTCAGTTCCTCAGCAATACGGCTTACCTCAGTTAGGGGTCTGAAAGTTGCAATGGCTCCCACCACCTTCCCATTAATGGATAAAGGTACTCTATTAGTAAGGACCACATTGCCATTAATAATTAGCTGTTGATCCTGGTCTGCTTGCCCGGTTTTCATTACTGATGGCAGTTGGGAATCAGGTATTAGCTCGATTATGTTTCTGCCAATAAATTGAATGCCGACAGGAAATAGATTTTGGGCTGCATGGTTGATGGCTGTTATTTCACACCTGTTATTAATGGCTATAATTCCCTCTTTAATTGAGTGAAGCATAGAATCCCGTTCCTTCAATAAAGTTGCTATCTCAATTGGTTCCATCCCAAAGATTAAGTTTTTAATGCTTCTAGCCAGTAAAACCGAAAAAACCAGGATGATTATCAAGCCCAGGGGCAATACCAGATAAAATATCTTGTAAATCTTGGATAGTATTAAAGAAATATCCGGCTCCCAGAAACCAACTGACACAGCACCAACCTGCTGGTTATTTAAGTCAAAAACTGGCACAAAAGCCCGGATTGATGGCCCGGAAATGCCTACAGCTTTAGATGTGTATGATTCACCTTTTTGTAATACAGGACCTTCATCACCTCCGGTAAAATACTGGCCAATTAAGCTTTCGTTAGGATGGCTATACCTCTTACCCTCCATGTCCATAAAGACTACAAAGACAGCTTTTGTTCGGAGCTGGATATCGTTGGCTATTTGCTGCAGCTCATCACTGGGATTGGCAGTAGAATAAGCCATCTTTACATCCCTTCTGTCGACAGCCAGCATGGCTATATCCATGGCCTGGCTGCGAATCTGCTCCTCAAAGCTGTTAATAAAGTTGTAGTGCAAAATTGTCACAGCAATAATTAACGGTATCAAACCACTGATGGCTGTAGTTGCAAAAACTCTAACTCTAAGGGGTATGTATCTGCTCAAAATATTCACCTTTTTCATTAGTATTGTATTGTAATACTATATGAATAAATTAACTGTATAAAAATTCTAAAAATTCATTTATTATAAAAACAATTTTAACATATTATCTTTATTCAAACCACAAGAGCTATTATTTAATAAATATATGAAATTAACTATGAAATTTAATTACTATAAAAAAAATTTATTAAATAATATAGGTTTATTATTAACAGTTGTCAAAATATTGCCAAAACCGATGGAGGTGCGCTGAATGGTTGATAGAGTATGTGATGAATTTAAAAGAATTTTTGTAATGGAAGAAAAATGCCTTGGCTGTAGGACATGCGAATTAAAATGTGCAGTAGAACGCAGTTCAATAAGTAAAGTGCTTGCTGAAGCTGTTGGAGAAGATATTTTACCGAGATCAAGAGTCTACGTAGAATGGGATGGAAATGACACTTTTGCTATACAATGTCGCCATTGCGAAAATGCTCCTTGCTTTGAAATTTGTTCTACAGGAGCTATGCAGAGGGACACTGAAACAGGCTGCACCTTTATCAGTGTAGATAAGTGTATTGCCTGCTGGATGTGTGTCATGATGTGTCCTTTTGGAGCCATTGCTCCGGCAGCAGAAAAGGGAGCAGCCGATAAGTGCGACCAGTGCTTTCAAATGGTCCAACCAAGCTGTGTAGCGGCTTGCCCAACTGGGGCGTTGGAATTGATGACTGTCAATGAATATATGGGACAGCTAAAACAAAAAAGACGCCAGGGACTACATAAGCTCCAAAGAATCAGTGAAGAACTTATAAGTTAATCATGTAAGATAGTGAGATAAAAAAGTTAAGGAGGATGAATAAAATATGCGCCAGGTACGAAGAAAAACCATGGATCAAGCAGCCAAAACTTTTTTGCTAAAGGCCGGAAAAGAAGGTATCCAATTATCTTGGAATTATTACGAAGCCATGTTGCCCCAGGATGGATTTAATTTACTTGGTTTAAGCTGTCATGATTGCTTGCAGGGACCGTGCCGCTTAAGCCCTTTTCATGAAGGTGAGACAAGAACTATTTGTGGTTTAAATAAGGAGGATTTAGTTCTTAACTGGCTCGGGCATCAGGTTGTTAAAAATAGCGACCAGCTAGCTGTAGCTAATGCATTATTTAAGAGTCTTGCAAATAATGAAGTGAGTAAATTAAACAATGAACTGCTTCAAGAAAAAGCTTTTTACTGGGGCATATCTGGATGTCTTAAACCAGAACAGATTATTAATGAGTTAACCCGGCAGTTACTTAATTTAGTAAGCAATATAAATAACCAGGTTTTATTTGGCTCTGTAGATTCCAGATTGGCAAAAATACAAGAGATTGCTGTAAACCAGATAACTCTGGCCCGCTTTGTTAACGATCTACACGAATTAGCATTTGGTAAAGGTAATGTTACTACTCAAACATTTGGTTTGTCATCCTTAAAGCCAACTTCTATAAACGTCTGCCTTGCAGGGCTATCACCTTTAGCCTTAACTTTAACCAAGGAAGCAGCCGGGAAAATGGTCCAAGAAGCAATCCACAAGGGGGCTGAAGGTTTTAACTTATTATTAATAGGGGATTTATCCTCTAAAGATGATATAAATGCAATAACCAGTGCTGGAAGTGGAGAGTTTGCTCTCATGACTGGGTTGGTGGATTTATGTCTAACAGGAAATGATAATTTGTCAGGCCAAGGACGGGGCATTACAGAAAAATATCATACTGTCTTGGCTAGAATAGCAGCAGTTCCCACCAAGGAGGAACTAAACCACTTGCTATTGCAGGCAGCTAATGCCTTTACTCAAAGAATTCAAGAAAAAATAAGTGTTTATGAGCAAAGTGAAGTAGGAGAAATCGGTTATGCACTAGACCCAGCAAAAGTAAAATTAGGATTGGAGCAAGGAAAAATTAAAGGTGTCTGCATCCTGGGTGGAGCAGGAAATATCAAGGTTACCGGAGATGAAGGCCTGATAAAAATCACGGAACATCTTTCCCGGCAAGATATTCTCTGTGTGACTTATGGAAATGCAGCCGTTTCTCTGGGAAAACATGGATATCTCAAGACTGGTGCTGAACAAGGAAGTAAAGCCGTGGCCCAGGCCCTTGGTTTTGACGAAGGACCAGCTGCCTATGCTATCGGTGGAAATTGGCAAGTTGGTACTCTAATGGAACTCGTCAAAAATATTCAACCTAACAAGGCTATAGCTGTTTTCCCAGAATTAGCAACAGCTGCTGACATCCAGCTAGCCTTTGCTTTATCTGGAGTTGGGGCCAGGGTATTGACTGGTGTTAGACTTCCGGTGGACGGCAGTAAAGTGGTAGCAGCAGCACTGGCTCAGTTTATTGAATATTGTGAAGCCAAAATATTAGAGCACAAGGTAGTTGATTTAATAAAAAATTAAGAAGTAAAAAAATGTGAAAGGAGGTCTGCTTGTGCAGATAGATGCAAGTAAATGTATAGGTTGCGGCCAATGTCGCCCTTTCTGCACAATGGGCGTAATTCATTTTACACGCGGTGGGAAAGGTGCTAAGGTTCATTGTTTTATTAATGAAGATGAATGTGTAGACTGTGGGATCTGTTATCGTGCTAATGTTTGCAAGGTTGATGCTTTACACCAGGCTATCCATGATTGGCCACGTTCAATCAGGGGAACATTTAGCAATCCCCTGGCTGAGCATAAAGAAACCAGGGTTCCTGGCCGGGGAACTGAAGAAATAAAGACTAATGATATTACAAACCGCTACAAAAGAGGTTATGCAGGCATGGCAGCTGAAATGGGGCGCCCGGGAACAGGAGCCCGGTTAAGAGATACAGAAAAAGTTTTTAAAGCACTGGCCAGGGTAGGTGTAGATTTTGAAACCCACAACCCTTTAACAGGATTGCTGATGAATAAAAAAACTGGCGAAATGAACCCAGAGGTGCTGGATGAAAAAGTATTATCTGCCATTATTGAGATGATTGTTCCCCTGGAGAAAGTATTACTAGTGCTGGAAACAATGGAACAAGTAGCTCAAGAAATTGATACCGTCTTTTCCATTGACTTGGTAGCAAGAGTTGACGAGGATTTATCTATACCTACACAAAAGATCATGGAGCAAAACCACAAATGGTATTCCATCAATGGCAAAACTAATGTGGGACTGGGAAGCTTAAAGGTGAAAGGAGCGATGAGTAGATGAGTCACACATTACACAGAAAGGGAACAGCAGAAAATTTAAGTCAGGACTTTATCGTATTTTCCATGACTGCTAAAGGTTTTAATGAAGTTGGTTCAAAGAATGCTTTAAAAGAATTTCTGCAAATCCTAGCCAAATACCAACCAGTAAATATGGGAGATATGAAAACCGGCAATGAGTTCATTGTCAGTAGAGAAGAAATTATAAATAATGTACAAGATACTTCCATAGTTCATGGGGTATTTACAGATCAGGAAACAGTCTCCCGAATATTGAAAGAACTTAAAGAAGCAGAACTGGGTGTATCGGTAATTGTCTCGGGAATTATAGAAGAAACACACCGGGCATGTCAAGCTGCAGGTATTGACAGGCACACAGTGGAGCACTCCCTGGGTATTAGAGGGAAACTTTCCAAGCTGCCAGAGGAAGAAATCCTAGAGATTACCACCATGTGTGGTCATGGAATGGTCTCTCAACATTTAACCCGGCAGATATTGTTAGATATTAAGCAGGGCAAGCGCTCTATTGCTGAGGCCGGACAGTTACTAGCCACTCCCTGTGTTTGCGGAGTGTTTAATCCAAAGCGAGCTGAACAACTACTGGGGGAACTGGTGGAAATGTGGTGTTTTGATGAATATTGAGTTGCGAGGTGAAGCTATATGTCCTACGTGATTGTGGGCAATGGACCTGCAGGTGTTAATGCCATGGAACGCATCCGTCAAATAAACCCGAAAGAAAAAATTATCCTGGTAGCTTCGGAAGCCAATCCTCCATATAGTCGGATTATGACTCCTGAATATATGGTGAATGAGATTTTAGAAGAAGATATCTACATTAGAAGCAAATCCTTTTATAAGGATTATGGAATAGAGACCAGACTAGGACATAAAGTAGAACAAGTAATACCTAAAGCAAACCAGGTAGTATTAGATGACGGAGAGACAATTAGCTATAAAAAACTCTTAATTGCCACAGGGTCCAGACCTTGTTTCCCAAATGGTTTTAATATGGAAATAAATGGAGTATTTAGTCTCTGGAATAAAGAAGATGCAGAAAATATCAAGCAATATTTACCCTCAACCAGACAGGCAGTAATTATTGGTACCGGTTTAGTTGGTCTCCAGGCAGCCAGGGCATTAACTTCCTATGGGATAAAGGTAAAAATGGTGGAACTAGCCGATAGACTTATGCCTGCCCAGTTAGATAGTACTGCCAGTAAATTACTAAAAAAAGCCATGGAAACCAGGGGAATAGAAGTTTTTTTATCAACCTGTGCAAAAAATCTTATTACTGAAAACAACCAGGTTAAGGGGATAAAAACTGACAATGCTGTTTTAGAAGCTGACCTGGTGCTGGTAACCATTGGAGTAAAGCCTAACCTGGAGTTGATTTTAGGAACAGAAGTAGCCATAAGACACGGCATTGTGGTTAATAAACGGTTGGAAACCAATGTTTCCAATATTTATGCAGCGGGAGACGTGGCAGAAACCAACTGCCTCCTAACAAACAATCAAATGGTAAGAGCCCTGTGGCTTAATGCAGTACAACAGGGGAAAGCAGCTGGGGCCAATATGGCGGGCTTAACAGAAAACTATCCCGGCAGCTACAATATGAATTCTATTCAGCTCTTTGGAGTACCTATCATTACCTGTGGTTTAACTTTTGCTTGCCCTGGGATAGAGGAAATTTACCTGAAGTTACCTTCATTGGGTAGTTATCAGAAGCTGCTGGTTAAAGAAAATCGGTTAGTTGGATTTTTGCTAATGGGAGAAATACAGTTAGCTGGAATATTGTACCATAAATTGGGTCGACCTTTTGATTCGGGATTCTGGAGAAAGCTACAAATCATGGAAGCTGATGAAATAGCTGTGTAAAATGGTTAGTTTAATAACACTTCACTTTTAACAAAGATTAAAAGATTAAGGGGGTTATATATTATGTTTAAGAATAAATATTTGGCAATTTTATTGGTTGTGGTATTAGGAATTGTCTTGTTGGTTGGTGGCGGATGTGGCGGCAACAATCAGCCTGGAGCAGACGGCGGCAAAGAAGTTGATGATAAATATCCAGAAAGAGCTATAGAAGTTATTGTTGGTTGGGGTGCTGGTGGCGGTACAGATGTTTTTGCCCGCTCGATCACCAAAGCTGCTTCAGAGATTTTAGGGCAGGCAATGCCAGTAAAAAATATGCCTGGTTCCTCAGAAGCAATTGCTGGTGATTTCATCATCCAACAGCCTGCTGATGGTTACACCATTTGGGCTATGGGAGTTAATACTGCAGTAAATATGGCTTTAAATAGAACACCTCATAATCTAAACAGCTATATACCAATTGCTAGAATTCAGCACGACACTGCCATGATCCAGGTTACTAAAGAGTCACCATTTAAAACAATAGATCAACTAGTAGAATATGCTAAAAATAACCCTGGTGAAATACGAATTGGTGGCACTGGAGCCGGAAGTTTTGATGACGTTGTGGTGGCCCTTTGGGCAGAAGCTGCAGGATTGGACTTGATTTATGTACCTTATGAAGGTGCTGGTGGAATGCATTCTGCCCTCCTTGGTGGTCATATAGATGTAATGTTTGAAGAAATTGGACCTGTTTCTGGTCTGGTAGAAGAAGGCTCCTTAATCCCTCTAATGGCTTTTACTGAGGAGAGGAGTACCCGACTTCCAGATATACCTACTTCAGTAGAACTAGGGTGGGATATTACCCTGGGAAACTGGAGAGGAATTATGGTTAAAGCGGGAACACCCGATTATATTGTCGAAAAGCTACAAGATGCCTTTGCTAAAGCCAAGGACAATGAGGAGTATTTACAATATGAAGCAGATTCCTATTTAAATCTACGACCAGGATATTTAAATAGCAAGGATTTCAGGGAATTCATTGAAAAGGAAATTGAAATTTTTAGTGAAGCCTTAAAAAAATTAGGTCATATTTAAAAAATGGTACCCATTACTTAACTTTTGGGGGCTTAGCCCCCAAAAATTCTTTATTGGTTTTGCGATAAAGCCTTGATGGGGGGTGATTTTTTGCTGGCTGAACTGATTATTGCCCTGGTTATCCTATTTTCTTCGGGATTTTTATTGTTTGAAACTGCCAAATTTCCTGCTACAAGGATAGCTTCTATTGGACCAGAGTACTGGCCCCAAATAATCTTAACTGGTATGGTTATTCTATCTTTTCTGCTTATTATTAAAATTTTGCGCAGCTTTAAAGAATGTAAGCAGGATAACAAGGTAAATTTACCAAATAGTCATAATTTTTGGATTGCTGTTGCTGCAGTCTTCTTATATACCAAATTCTTACCGATTTTGGGATTCCCAGTTACTTCTTTATTGTTTATTGTCACAATGCTATGGGTCCTTAAAATAAGGCGATGGCAATGGTTGTCTTTTTATTCTTTAAGCTTAACATTAGGCTTGATCATGCTTTTCCCAAAGTTAATGTCAGTACCTTTGCCCAGGGGTACAGGAATATTTCGAACAATAACTTTATTTTTTTATTAGAACCGTAGGGAAAGGAGGTAAGCTAATTGAGCAACTTTTTGGCAGGACTAGTAAATATAATGGAGCCTTTGAATCTTTTTATTCTTGCTTCCGGAGTGTTCTTAGGTCTTTTAAGTGGTGCCACCCCGGGAGTAAGTGGATTGATGGCAGTAGTTTTACTAATACCCTTGACCTATGGAATGGAAGCTGACACAGCCTTCTTGCTGCTTTCAGCTGTTTATGCTGCTTCAGTATTCTCCGGATCCATTAGTGCTATTCTATTCAGAACACCGGGTGCTCCAGAGGCAGTAGCTACTACCTTGGATGGATATGAATTAACCAAACAGGGCCGTGCATCAGAAGCCCTGGGAATATCTGTTTTTAGCTCAGCCACTGGGGGATTAATTGGCAGCCTTATATTAATGTTTGTAGCACCTCAATTAGCCAAGTTTGCCTTAAAGTTTGGGCCTGTGGAATATTTTGCCCTTGCAATGGTGGGCCTAAGTGTGATAACGGTGCTAGGAGCAAATAACCTGCTGAAAGCACTGCTGGCAGGCCTTTTTGGCCTATTTTTGGCTACCATAGGAATAGATGCCATGACTGGTGTACCCCGGTTCACCTTTGGGGTAGGCGGATTAATGAGTGGAATTGACTTTATCCCCGTGTTAATCGGCTTGTTTGCCATTTCCGAGGTATTGCGTAGATTTATGGAAGACTTTACAGTAAAGCAGCAGGTAGGAAAAATTACTTCAACCTTACCTGGATTGTCCACCATTAAAAGACTATGGATGACTATTGGCAGGTCCTCTTTACTAGGCACAATAATTGGTATCCTGCCTGGTATTGGCGCAACCACTGCTTCAATGGTCAGCTACAGTGAAGCTGTTCGCTGGGCAAAAGATAAGGATAAATTTGGAAAAGGGGCAGAAGAAGGAATAGCCGCACCGGAATCAGCTAATAATGCAGCTGCAAACGGAGCCATGGTACCTTTGTTGGCACTAGGCATTCCCGGCAGTGCCACCACCGCAGTATTATTGGGAGCATTTATCCTTCATGGCATCAGGCCAGGTCCACTGCTTTTTACCGAGCAGCCGGTGCTGGTAATGACCTTGTTTATCGGCTTATTCTTATCTAACTTTTTAATATTAGCAATGGCCAAACCATTTATCAAAATGTTTGCCAATATTATTCGCATTCCCTACAGCATCTTAGGTACTCTGATCCTAATGTTATGTATTATTGGCTCTTATGCTTTAAGAAACAATATGCTGGATGTATGGTTAACTCTAATCTTTGGTTTGGTGGGATACGTAATGGAAAAATATAAGTATCCCCTAGCCCCTGTTATCCTGGGATTAGTTTTAGGGGGTATGGCCGAGCAAGAACTGCGACGGGCTCTTATTATTTCAAAGGGAAGCTGGAGCATATTCTTGGAAAGCAATATAGCTGTGGGTCTTTTGATTTTCGGTGCTGTAATGATGTTCTGGCCGCTAATTTTAAAAGTAGTTAATCTGGTGAAAAAGAAAAGCGCTGCAGCTTAATAATTTGAAAAAAGAAGATTAATTAAAATCAAGGAGGACTGGAACATGCTCTTTAAGACAAAAGCCGCACTATTATATGAACCATATAATATCTATTTAGTGGAAAGAGAACTAGAATGTGGTGATGATGAGGTAATTGTAAAAAATCACCTGATAGGAATTTGCGGCTCTGATAAGACTTTTTACCGGGGGCAGCTGCCTCCTAAAACCTCAGAGTTTCGCCAGGAACCTAAATTACCCTTTTATTTGGGACATGAAAGTGGTGGTACTGTCGTAGAGGTGGGCTCAAAGGTAAGAGATTATAAAACAGGTGATAAGGTAATAGCCTTTGGCTGGAATAACAACCTGGCTGAATACTTTAAAGCCAAGGACTGGGAGTTACAGCCTGTTCCCGAGGGGATGGATATGGACCTGGCTAGTCTGGGTGAAGCAATTGGATGTGCCATGTATTCAGGAATGAATTCAGGAGTTCAATTGGGAGACACGGTGGTAGTTATGGGCGGAGGTTTTGCTGGTCAAATTATCGCTCAATGTGCCAGACAAAAGGGTGCAGCCCAGGTTATAGTAGTAGATGTCCTTGAAGGAAAGTTGAATCTAGCTAAAAAGTTGGGAGCGGATATAACTATCAACGCCGCTAACGAGGATCCTGTGGGAATAGTCAAGTATCTAACTAAAGGAGTGGGTGCTGATGTGGTTGTAGAGGCTGCTGGTTCAGAACAGTCAATTAATCAATGCACTGAAATGATTAAACACAATGGTAAATTTGTCTGGTACAGCTGGATTACTACTCCTGTTACTTTAAATATTAGCCGCTGGCATGATGATGGATTAGAGTTTATCAATACCTGCCTGGTACACCATACCTATAGAGAAAGATATGTATGGACTCCTAACGTTCTACGTCCTGTAGTTCAAGGATTGATTGATGTGAGGTCCTTAATTACTAATGAGTTTAAACTAGACCAAATTAAAGAAGCCTTTGAACTGGTTGATAAGAATGATGCTGCTATTAAAGTTGTTTTACGACCTTAATCAAGTTCCCTAATGTCCTAACCCTGCTAAGGATATACTTAGTAGGGTTAGGACAAAAAACTATTACTTGTTAAACTTCCTCCCCCTTTATCTCAGGAAACTCCTCACGAATTCTAACCTTTAACCCAGGAGAAACAGGAGCAGGCTTGTGAACTGCCAGGATATCTCTCACCATACCATGGGCACGGTCTTTTGTCTCAGGGCAGCCAGCCTCTTCCCAGGCTATCCTTGTTCTTCTATCAGAAACCCTGGGGAAGAAAAACTCCTTACGTACATATTTAACTGTATGGGGGTCTGCCAGGAAATGTCCTGCCGGACCTACTTCCTTTATTCTAGCTACTGCCAGGGTATCTTCATTTACTTCGATACCCTGCATAACCCTGAAGATGTTGCCTATGATCTCATTGTCTGTAACCATCTTTTCATAGGAGAATACCTGGCACATTTCCAGTAAGCCCACTGCATCATGGATATAGTTGCACCCTGCTAGAGCTACTGTCATGGCTGTTAAGGCACTTTCATACCCTGCCTGGGAGTCGTTTGTTTTTGAGTCTGACATGCCTGCTGTTCCATACATGGGCAGCTCATAGTACTGGGCCATTTGTGCTAGCCCTGCATTTACCATGGCTGATTCTATACATCCTGCTACGTAAAAGCCCTGGCTCATGTCCATGATGCTTGAGGTTGAGCCAAATAATACCGGTGTGCCTGGATTGACTAATTGGGCTAGTACTATCCCTGCCAGGGATTCTGCATTGTTTATGGCAATTGTTCCTGCTAATGTTACAGGTGAGGTTGCTCCATTTAAGGGTTCTGATGGTATTGCCAGGGGTAATCCTTTGCCTGCCACTTCTATTAAAAAGTCAGTGTATAATCCGTCCATTACTAAAGGGCTTACCATTAGTGTAATAAAAGATACAAAGGGGCGTTCTCTTAGCTTTTGGGAGCTGCCTGCTATTGTTTCGGCTATTTTTATGGCATTTTTTAGTCCTTCCATGGTATACATGCCGCCCATGACATGCTTTGTGGTATTAGTAAGGGCCCAGTAAAAGCGGTTAACATCTGCAGCTTCGTCTGGTACGTCTGTAGGGTAGGTGTTAATAACATAGAAGGATACATTATCTAGATAGTCCACCATACGGGCAATGTCTCTCACATCATGGGTGTTGGTTTTGCGCTTTTTGCCCTTATCTAAATCCAGGGCATAGAGCACTGTGCCTCCTGTTCCAAGGTGGGTACGGTTTTTTTCCAGGTGGAGGTCATTTTTTTCTTCCTGTCCATAAAGTATGACTTTAGATGGTGCTGATTTAATGGCGGCTTCTAACATGGAGGCTGAAATTTTTACTATTTCTCCTTCTACTGCAGCTCCACCTTGTGCAAATATTTCTCGTGCTTTTTCACTTTTTACTTTTATTCCTACTTCTTCCAGGATTTCTATTGTTGCTTCATGTACTTGTGCTATTTGCTTTTGGTTTAATAAACTCAGCTGTCCTCCCTTAAGTGCTGGAAACATTTTAATTCCTCCAATCTATATGTTTGTTAAAATGCGTTTAAGCCTTAACACCATATTTAAGCTCTAACATCCTTGATCCAGGGAAATTGCTCTTTAATTTTATTAATCATCTCATTAGCTATGGGCTCCACCCAATGGGCAGCCAGGATCTCCCTTGCAAGCTCATTTGCCCTTTGTGACGAGCTTTTTCTCCCATCCTTATGCCAATCAACATAAATGCTTCTGTTAGCAACCTGTGGGAAGAAGGTTTCATTTCTCATGTATTTAACAGTATGAGGCTGTGCAAGGTAGTTGCCGCCAGGACCAACATTTTTTATTGTTTCAAAGGCCAGGGTATCTTCATTTACTTCTATGCCACGTACAGCCCTTAAAGCCATTCCATTTATCTCATTATCAATTACCAGCTGTTCAAGGCTAAAGCACAGGCTGCCTTCTAGAAGCCCTGCCGAGTTATGAATTAACTGGGCTCCTGCTAGAGCCGGCATCAGGCTGCTTATTGCCTTTTCATAGCCTGCCTGTGCGTCACCCAGTTTAGATTCTGAAATACCTCCCGTTGAATACATGGGCAGATTATAAAACGATGTTAATTGAGCACATGCTGCATTCATAATTCCACTTTCAACTGAGCCAAATAAAAAACCCATGGAGCGCATGTCAGCAATGGTTGGTACTGCTCCATAAAAGACAGGAGTTCCTGGCTTAATGGCTTGAAGTAACAGGACTCCACTTAACGCTTCAGCGTTTAATTGAGCTAGCTGCCCTGCCAGTGTCATGGGTGCAGTCAATCCTGAGATGGGGCATACTGATGTGACTACCGGTATACCTGCTTCTGCTGCATCAAACATGAAGTTTACATAGTTATGCTCCATTTTTAGTGGACTTAACAAACAGGTTATGAAGGTTATAATGGGTCTTTTTCTAAGCTCTTCTTCCCCGCCAGCAATAATCTGGGCCATATTAATTACATCTCTTGCACCTTTTTCATCATAAATACCTCCCATAACATGCTTGGTGGAATTATTTAACGCATTAAAGAAACGATTAACATCCACCTGACTGGTATCTGTTTGAGCTGGATATACAGGCAGCATTATCATATGAATATGCTCTAAATAATCTATAACCTTGCAGATTTGTGCTATATCGTCAGTTTTTGGATCTCTTCGTTCACCAGTCTCCAAATCAATGGTTTTAATTGCTGTTCCGCCATTACTGAAATAGGTACGATTTGCCTCAATAACAAGATCATTCTTTTCATCTCTTCCATAGAGGGTTATCCTTGCTGGAGCCTGCTTGATGGTTTTAATCAGCAAATCAGGTTCTACCTTGACTACTTTACTTTCGTAATCAACGCTGCAGCCCAGGTCTGCAAGTACATCCAGGGCCCTCTGGTTATCCACCATGAAGCCAACCTCCTCCAATATCCTAAGGGAGGTTTTATGAATGCTCTCAACTTCTTTTATTGATAAAGGCTTGTAATAACCACTAGGCAATCCATAAAAGGTCATTTTTTTCTCCTTCCATCCTATTAATAACAATCTACAAGTGATTTTAGCAAGATTAGTGCCAAAAATGAAAAACAAAAAATCCCCTGATTGCCTTGCTTATAAGCATTGGGGATTTTGTATTTTATTATTATTAATAATTCCTGTTCTTGTATTATCATTAATAATATGAAGGATGCTGCCTTTTTTAGGAGCTATCCACCCTGATATTATAATCCTTTATTTTCCTGTAGAGGCTGGGAACGCTGATGCCCAGTTCTGCTGCAATAATTTCTTTTTCCTTTAATGATCCTCCATGCAGGGAAATAGCTTTTGCAATAATCTTTTTCTCTAATTCTCTTACATGGTATTTTAATTCCAGGTTGCCGTCTCCAGCTTCCACGCCCTTAACAGCATGAAGTATCCTGGGAGGCAGGCTGGCCGGCATGATAATCAGGCTCTGTTCAAAGTTGCATGCATATTCAATAACATTTTCCAGCTCCCTGACATTTCCCGGCCAGGAATAGGCTTTAAGGATTTCCAGGGCTTCTGGATGTATGGTTTTTACATTTTTGTTTAGAAACTCATTTGCTTTTTGGATGAAATAATCAACTAACAGCGCTATATCCTCTTTTCTCTCCCTGAGGGGCGGGATGTACAAGGGAATGACATTTAACCTGTAATACAGGTCTTCCCTAAATTCCCCCTGTGCTACCATCCTTTCAATGTTCCTGTTGGTTGCCGCTGCTATTCTCACATCTATTTTTATTTCCTTATTACCACCTACACGCTCAATGGTTCTATTTTGCAAAATTCTCAAGAGCTTTGCCTGGAGATGCAGAGGCAGCTCTCCTATCTCATCAAGAAATACTGTACCACCATTAGCCAGTTCAAACTTGCCAACTTTACCTCCCTGCTTGGCTCCAGTAAATGCTCCTTCATCATAGCCAAAAAGCTCACTTTCAAGAAGATTGTCTGGAATAGCACTGCAATCAATTACTTTAAAGGGCTTATTTGCCCTAGGACTGGCTGCATGTATTGCCCTGGCAAAGAGTTCCTTGCCGGTCCCACTCTCCCCTTGAATTAGGACAGTAGAACTGCCCTGGGCAACCTTCATTACCCTGGCCTTTACTTCTCTGAGAACCTCACTTTCTCCAATAACTTCATATAAAGTAGATTGATGCTCTGTCCCTTCCCACCTTTCGGCTTTCATCTGGACGTCAGCTAGATTATAAAATGCTTCAATGGCTCCTGTTATTACATCATCACTATATACAGGATAAAGATAGCTCAAGACCCTAACTTTTCTCTCACCTACTTGATATGTTATGACCTGCTCACTATCCACTTCTAGACCCAAAATGACCTTGCAGAGCTGGGACTGGGGCAAAACAGTTTTAATGTTGCTTCCCTTTATATCAGCCCAGGACAAGCCCAGAATATTGCCAGCAGTTGGGTTAATCTGGGTAATATATCCATCGGCATTGACACCGATTATGCCTATTTCTATAGAATTAATAATAGTTTTGACAAAGTCAGCTGTTATTTTAAGCTGCTTTGTACTGCGGTTTTCGGCTATTTTGCTGGATAATAACTCAGCCATCTTGGAAACGTATTTTAATAGGGTTTGCTCTTGTTTCAGCAAGCGGTCTTTCTGCATTTCTGTAAAGGCTATCAGGTTAATTAATCCAACGGGCACTCCCCCCAATATTATTGGCACAAAAAAACCGGCTTTAATTATGTCACAGCTTCCATACAAATGACATACCTCACAGATTTTATCCCTGCCTGGGGCTTCAAGAATAAATGGTTTTTTATAATACAGCGTATGCCTGCAAACATGGCCCATCTGCATTTGTGTGCCCACTTTAGATTTCGATGCGCCAGTCCCTGCAATTCTTAAAAGCTCATTGTCTATAATTTCCACACCCATGTCCAAAGCAGCACTAATAGCCTCCGCTATATCCTGGACAAAATCCTGTATATCCCTCATCTCAGACAGCACTGTCACCCTCTTTCCATTGAAAACCGTATGTCGCAATATTCTATGAATTAGTATGAATTTCCTTCATCCAGCGGATTAAAAGCAGCTGGCAAAATGAAACAGCTCCTATTAAATATTATATAGAAGCTGTTGGGATTTTTCTAATTAAATAATTATTTCTTAACTATATTCATATATTCCTTTAAAGATTTTTCAAGGTCTTTTTCTAATAAAGTTGCTGGAGCTTCACCTAGTATCTTTTTGTATTTTCTATTGGCCCTGACTACCACATCCTTAGAACCTGCAGCTTCCCAGTCCATATAGGATTCACACGTTGAGATGGTGGGCATCCATCTGCTGCGGAATTTTTCAAAGGTACTTTCATGGGTCAAATAAGACCCCTTATGTCCAAGCTCCTGGATAGCTGCAATGGCTAGTTCTTCTTCAGAAACTTCAACCCCTTGTTTAATACGTATCATTCTTTTAATTAATTCCTCATCTATGATAAACTTTTCGTAGGATGTTGTCATAATAGCATCCAGAACCCCCATACATTGGACAACTATGTGTCCTCCTCCCAGAACTCCCAGCATGAGGTTCTGCATGGTTTCATAGCCTGCTTGACAATCTACTACCTTGGCATCAGTTATGCCTGCTAGTATCCTGGTTGGAACCTTGTAGTAATCCAGCCCCATCTGGAGATTAATAATATCCATTAGCAGGCCTTCAGGGTTGCCGCCAATAAAGCTGCCGGTTTTCATATAGGCAGTATTGGAGGCAATTGAGTATAAAACAGGGTTGCCTGGATTTATTAGTTGTATGAAGGTAAGTCCGGCAAGGATCTCAACATTTTGCAGCAGGGCTGTTCCAAGGAGGGTTATGGGACCTGAAACACCGGCCATAATGCAAGGGGCTAAAAATACAATCTGATTGCGGTTGGCATATTCCATGATAGTTTCCAGGGCATCCCTGGAATAACTAAGGGGACTTAATGGGTTAATAGCCACACCAACATAATGTCCATGCTCTAGCTTTCTGCCTAAAGCAATTTCAACCATGTCCAATGTTTCCCTGGCTTCATACCTGTATCCTGTGTGTCCAATGACAGGTTTATCAGTATTTTTAAGTGTTTCATAGATAATATGCAGATGCTTTTCATTTTGCGGAACATCACCGGGATTTACTGGAATTGAACCAACAAGATGTACTACATCACTGTATTGACAGAGCTTTTGGATATTGCTGAAGTCCTCCAATGTGGCCGCACGCTTACCTCTATCTAAATCCTGAATAAATACAGGTCCCAGATTGGGTTGAATCAAAAATCCTTCCCCAACTGTTACAGATTTCTCAGCGTTTCTAGCTGTCCAGGAAAAGGTCTTTGGACATTCTTTTATAGCTTCTTCTACCATTTTTCGAGTAAAGTAAACTGTATTACCTAAAACCCTTGCTCCATGATGCTTGCAAATCTCCAGGGCCTCTTCCGAATGAAAAGCGACCCCAGTCTCCTCTAATATTTTAATTGATGCATCATGTATCATCTGGTAATCTTCTTGAGCTATGACCTCCAGTTTTGTCTTTAACACCATAATCCCTCCATATTTGCTCTAATAATAAAATGGGCACAAGTTTACTCTATTGTAATGCAATGTCTGTGCCAGGCAATTCTAACCCAAAAACAGGCTTATCACATCCTGTTTTAAGTCCTTATGACTTGCTGTAAGTCAAAAAAATTGGTGATGTGAAACTTTGCGGAGCCATGGCGCATTTCGCTGTAGTAATAGTATGAAAATAGGAGAACACCAGGTTCTCCTTCTTGCAGTTATTATTGCTATTACTTTTATTATTTTTTATTGCTGTTGTTCAAATACTGACGAATCCGTCTGTTGGCCTTGCTTTGGGAAATGTTTAACGCCTTTGCAACTTTATAGGAACTCCCCAGCTGCTTGTAAGCCTTGATAATTAATTCCTCCTCAAGGATATCTAATGGGACAAGATTCTGTAATGCAAGATTAGCTTTTGCCTTTTCAGTTTTCCGGAAGTTTTTAGGGAAATGTTCTGGTAATATTTTAGACTCTTTCACAGTTATTACCAAACGCTCAATTACATGCTGCAGCTCACGAACATTTCCTGACCATGAATGGGACATTAATGTGTCTAGACTATCCTGGCTAAAATAATGGGAAGCACTGTATTTTTTATCATACATGTTCAAAAAATAATGAGCCAGGGGCACTATGTCTTCAAGTCTTTCACGTAAAGGCGGTATCTCTAATTCAATTACGTTTATTCTATAGAATAAATCTTCTCTAAACAGCCCATCCCTGACCATTTTTTCCAGATCTCTATTGGTTGCAGCTATTATCCTGGTATCAATAGTTTTATATTCTGTACCTCCCACTGGAATAAATCTGCCCTCTTGAATTACTTCCAGGAGTTTTGCCTGCAGCCTTAAGGGAATTTCAGCTATTTCATCCAGAAACAAGGTTCCTCCATTAGCCAGCTCTAGTAAGCCCACCTTACCGGCAGTATTTGCCCCGGTAAAAGCTCCTCGATGATATCCAAACAGCTCAGATTCCAGCAGCTGATCTGGAATGGCTGCACAGTTTATATTTTTAAAGGGACCCTTGTTTCTATTGCTAATATGATGTATATATTTAGCCATTACGTTCTTGCCGGTCCCTGATTCTCCCAGTATAAGGACTGTTGAATCAGTTGAAGAAACCTTTTGTGCCAGTTCAACACATTCCTTCATGCTTTTGCTGCGGACAATCAAATGCTCATATTTATATTCCTTTTTCCTTAGTTCTTCTACCTCCTGCTTGTACATCTGCACCAGCTTTTCCGTCTCTTCCAGGTTGCACTTAAGCTCCTCTATTTCTGTCATATCTCGGCTGTTCATAACAACCAGATCAATATTTCCATGTTCATCTAATATAGGTGTGGCAGTGACCACCAGTTTTTTTCCTATCATTGTTTCCTGAGAAAGGGTAACCCGCTTTTTCTCTTTGAAGACTATTGGAGTTATTGAAGGAGTATAATATCCTTCCTCAACTAGATGGTATACTGTTTTGCCAATAATCTCAGATGGTTTCAAACCGTAATTTCTTTCGCTTGCATTATTTACATAAACCACAATCCCCTTGCTGTTTATTACAAAAATTTCATCATAGGAATGATTTAGTATTTCCTGAAGCTTCTCTAAATTCATCTCATCTTTATCCTCATCTTGTCTCATGAAAACCACCAACTATTGTTTTATTAGTAGTGCTTTAATTATAACATATATTTGCAGCTTCTAAAATTAAAGCATTTAAGAATAACTGTATATTGGAGCTGTTAATATTTAGAATATTAATAAGCTCTCATACGTAGAGAGCTTATTAATCTTAATTACTATTTTTTAATAACACCAAACTCTTCCTCAGCTTCTGCAATAATAGTTTTTAGTTTTGATGCTATTTCTGATGGGAGAGGCTCTGGCTTGTGGTTTTTCAAAATATGAACAGCTTCCTCCCTGGCAACCTGGGTTAAATCCTTGGAACCAGCTTCATTCCATGCATATTTCATTTTGCGGTTCATTAATTTTGGACTCGATTGTGCAGTTCTCATATATTTCATGGTATGCTCCTGCATTAAGAAGTCTCCGCCGGCACCTACCTGCTTGATGACATCTACAGCTAGAGTTTCATCATTTATATCTATGCCCTGTACAACCTTATTTGCCATTTTAACTATATCGTTATCCATTACAAACTGCTCAAAGCTGAAGGTAATTCCCAGTTCCAGCATGCCCACCCCGTAGATTATATTGGCACCTGCCAATGCTGTTAACAGAGTAGACATGGTTTTTTCATGAGCAGCCTGTGCATCAGGAACTTTGCTATCAGCCTATCCACCAGCCACCCAACTAGGCAATAAATAGTACTGTGCTAATTTTGCTACAGCAGCATTAATCATACCCAATTCTGGAGCGCCAACTGGTGCAGTTGTAGTTTTCAAATCCATAATTGTAGTTGAACTTCCATAAATAACTGGCGAGCCCTTGCGTGTAAGCTGGCTTAAAACAATTCCAGCTAGAACCTCAGCGTTATGCATAACTAAAGTGCCGCCCAGAGTTACAGGTGCAGAACCACCTGCCATTGCCATGGAAAGTATATTACATGCAATCCCATATTCTGCACATTTGATTATTGCCTCAGTACAATGACTTGTTAATTGCAGGGGACTGGTTGGACAAACATTAACTGAGAGCACAGGACGTTCCCTGAGCTTATCCTTGCCACCAGCAACTGCTGCCGCCATGTCGAATATCATTTCAGCCTGTCTGCCGCTAATTCCACCAGTAAAAACATGCTTGCTTGTGTTGTTAAAGCATGCTTCTACTTCATGCAGCGGGTGAACCTTTGGAGAGACATCATGGGCTGCAACAGCCCTCAAGCATATATCTATTTCATCAAGAGCATCACACATTAGTGCAGCATTAGCAGTATCCTGCTTTATGGATTTTCTATATTCACCAGTAAAAGGGTCAATTACCATAATGCCTTCACCAAAGTTTGTGTAGTGAACCCTTTTATCTTCTATAACCACATCATGCTTGGGGTTTCTTCCAGCTAGAACAATTTTGCTGGGTGCAGAATGAATTGCATCCTCCACAAGATATGGGGGAAATTTCACTATATGGGTATTTCTATCAACAAAAGCTCCACCTGCAGCAAATATTTCTAATGCCTCATTACTTTCAACTTTTATTCCACTTTTTTGTAATACTTCAAGGGTAGCCAGATGAATTGAGTAAAGTTCATCATCAGAGAACATATTCAAGCCAAAACCCCGAATAAAGTTTGAAGCTGCATAAAACTTTCTAGCCAAATAAATCTCCTCCTGACTTAGTATTTTAATATGTTAATGAGCTCTTTATATATAGAGATTGCAAATATCATACCAATTAACTTTATCCTTTTAAACACCTGCAGCCCTTATAAATCATAGTTTCTCCTTAAATTAATAAGGCAAAATGACTGATTTTAAGTTCATCTGACTCGGGCACTATTAAAAAATAAGCAGACAATAGAGTAGATATATCCCTATTGCCTGCTCGTTATTTAGAAATTATTATACATTTTTAGCAGTCTTATCATCAATTACTATATTCTTTTCTTCTACGCTATCAGTATATTCAACTGTGAGTATCTTAGGACCCGCTACATCACCAAAGTCTTCCTTAAGCATTTTCAATACAGACATCATCAAAATTATTATAATAATCACTACAGGGACACTAGTTGCCACTGATGAAAGCTGTACAATTTGAAGTCCGCCCACTGATATTATGGCAATTCCAATGACAGCTAATAGGAAACACCAGAATAACCTTGTCCAACGTGGTGGTTCCTGGGTGTACTTAATCTCATCACAGGAAATCATTGCAATTGTATAGGCATTTGAGTCAATGGTAGTAGCCTGGAAGATTAACATTACCACGATAAAGAATGGTATCACTAACCCACTTAAAGGCAGGGTTTCCAATATGGCTACTATCATTGCGCCGCCACCAGTTGAAGTTAAAATTTCATCAAGTCCCATACCCTGGGTAAGCTGGAGGTGTGTTGCATAACCTCCGAATACCAGGAAGAATATTGAGCATCCTAATGTAGTTGTAAAAGCCATATTTACAATAACATCCTTAATTGTACGGCCTTTTGAAATCCTGGCAATAAAAAGTCCAAAATATATTGCCCATGCAACCCACCATGCCCAATAAAACACTGTCCAATCCTGCGGAAATCCAGACTTTGTAATGGGATCAGTATATAAGCTCATACGGAAAAAGTTTTGTAAAAGTACTCCAATACTATCTACATAAAATGATAGCATCCAAAGTGTTGGGCCCGCTACTAATACAAAGCCTAACAATCCAAAGCACAACCAGCTGTTTATTTCTGACAGCTTTTTAATACCACCACGTAATCCTGACCATGCACTATATCCAAATATGATAGAAAGTAAAATAGTTGTTCCAATTTTTACTGTTAAAGTATTTTCAACACCTAGAAAATGAGCAATTACCGCTGAAATCATAGGGATAACTACTCCCATGGTTGTACCCAAACCACCAACTAGTGCTACAATAACAAACACATTTATTACTTTTCCAACCCAACCGTCAACTAAATCACCTAATACTCCTCTACATGCATAACTTGGGTAAAAATATGGCTTCTTCCTTACATAAACAATATATGCAAATGCAATTGCACCTGGTGTAAATAGACCCCAGGCTAAAACACCCCAATGGAATATTCCATAGGCAATAGCAAACTGAGCAGCTTGAGCTGAAAAAGCTTCACCCCAGAATGGAGGCCACTTAAGATAAAAAATAGGTTCAGCCATTGACCAATAAACAAGACCTGCACCTACCCCACCAGTAAAAAGCATTGATAACCAACTAAATCTTGAAAATTCCGGTTCATCATCTGCCCCGCCCAGCTTTACATTACCATAGCGCCCAAAGGCTAACCATACTAGAAAAACAAAGCATCCAAATGCTAACAACAACCATAACCAGTCAAGGCTATATGTCACAGCTTTTAAAATTTGTGCACCTAGCGGCCGCAGCTGTTCGCGAAGTACTAGCATGGGTCCATATATAAGAATACATAAGATTACTCCAGCATAAAACACCAAAGGATTAATTTTTGCATACTGACTTATCTTGGATTTATCCACCGCTTTCCCCAACCCTTCATTTTTATTGGCTCCAATAAATCGTGTCCTTCCATTTTTGCAGCTCTGCAATCTACACTTATAAATCTCCACCATAACATGACCATTGTTCACAAATTTGATTATACCATGGCATCACCACCATATGTTTTACTTATTAATGCAGATATAGCAAGTATTGTGCCATTTGTTCTTATTTTCTGAATATGCTATATTTATCAATACTTTTTAGTTTAGCAAACGCTATTTTTACTGTTAATCTATTAATTAATTAGCAATCTACTCAGTCAAAGTGACTTGTTATTTTTCTCTTAATTGAGCTTTTAGTTTCTCTTTATCCATGGAATAGTCCAATCGCCTGATCTCTTGCCCTCTGTCTAATACAACAACTGATGGCACGATTTTCACATCATACCTTTGGGCAAGTTTTTTCTTAGTAGCCATATCGATTTTAACTACTTTGCTGCGTTCCGCTAGTTCTTGATTTGCTTCTTCTAATAAAGTGCTAAACTCCAAGCTTTGATTATCTAAGGCATTAAAGAAAAGCAAGAGAACTTTTTTATCGCTTTTTAGAACACTCGTATTAAATGCATTGAGTTCCTCAATATAGCGTTCGGCAGCGACTGCGGCCGTTGCCCCATCCCCTGCAGCTGAAACCACTTGCCGTAAATATTTAACCCGATTATCTCCAACTGCATATACCCCTTCGAGATTGGTTTCCATCATTTCATTAACGGGAATATAGCCTCTTTCCATCACAATGCCACTTTCCTTGAGGAAATGAGTTGAAGGAATCATCCCAACAAAGAAAAAAACACCCTGGCAAGCAAGTTTGCTTGAACGGCCCGTTTTTAAGTTCTTGATTCTAACCCCCTCCACATTATCCTCACCCAGGACTTCTTCAATTGTGGAGTTCCATATAAACTCCATCTTTTCATTTTGGAAGGCCCTTTCCGCACTCACTTTATTGCAATCGAGAACGCCTTCATCATGAAGTACAATCACTGTGACTTTGCGAGCGAATTTGGTAATGTACATGCCTTCTTCCATGGCTTGATCCCCGCTGCCAACGACAACAACATCTTCTCCTTCAAAAAACTCAGCATCACAGGTTGCACAATACGCAACTCCACTTCCCTGTAGCCGCTTCTCACCAGGAATATTTAATAGTCTCGGCTCACTACCACAAGCAATGATAACCGCCTTGGCTGAGTATTTTTTCTTTTTTTTGGTAAAGATAATTTTGTCTTCTTTTGCAAAATCAGCACTCACAACTTCATCTCGTAAAAATTCTACGCCAAAAGACTCGGCATGATTTTTAAAGTCTTTCATAAGATCAGGTCCACTAATTTGGCTGTAGCCTGGATAATTTACAATCTCTCGTGTAGTATTGACCAAACCGCCAACCGTTCCCTTGTTGATAACCAAAGTTCTCAGCTTCGCTCTTCCCCCATAAATAGCTGCTGTGAGTCCTGCGGGACCCCCACCGATTATGATTAAATCGTACGTCAGATCTCCCATTTTCCTAAATTACTCCCTCTCGTAAAATGTTTTAATCATTACGATTCTAAAACTTCCTCAATCTTATCTATGACTTTGTCTTCGTCAACAGCACCTGCTAGTTTTGCTTGGTATTCGCCATCCTTAAAGAAAAGAATCTGAGGAACTCCTTTTAAAGAGAACCTTTGGAACAAGTTCTTTTCTTCTTCTACATCCACGTAATAGAATCCAAACCTGTCTTGGTATTGCAGTTGCAGCTCCTCCAAAATAGGAACCACATCTTTACAAACGTGACAGTCTTTTCTTGAGAAAATAACAAGACAGGAGTCCTCATTATCATAGATAATTTTTTCAAAACTATTTGCATTTATTTGTTCTAAGGGCATATTTTCCACTCCTTTATTCAATGAATTTGGCAAGCCGAATATTAAAATGCTTATTGATTATCTCAAATTATTTAGAATAAAGGCAGGCCATTTCATGAAGTCAAGAATCCTGTTTATGTGAATAGGCCTGCCTTTAATATATTAGAATTCTTCGGTTAGAATCTGATAGATTGGTGCACCTTCACAGTGGGCAGGCATTCTTACACCTAATAATGCTGCAATAGTTGGTGCAATATCAACTTGTCTAATGGTTCTAGCTGTTGTAAAGTTTTCTTTAATTCCACTCCCAGCTGCTAGAAAAATCGGGGCAACAGAAGTATCGAAAGCACCCTCTACAGTGGCTAATCCATCACCATGTAAACGGTTAAAGCCCTCATCGACAGTGAAGAAAATATCCCCACACTGCGGACCGTTATTTCCTAATACAATTGCGTCTTTATTCCTCATGGCAAGCCCGACAACACGCTGTCCCTTATATCTATAAGAGTACAGGTCAGACATAATTTTTCTTTCCAGTTCATATTTATCCGCCGGGTCAACAATGCCATGGGCATCACGACCCTTTAAGTTAATATAAATATAGTTACTTCGAGTCTGGACAGCGGTTGTCTTTTCCCAATCTACTTCTTTCAAAGTCTTACCGTTTTCATCCTTTTTCATAACGGTATAACCGAGTTCCTCCATTACCTGTACATTCATACCGCCATATTCACCAATTTGTGGTGGGAATTCTTCCCCTACCAGCAAACCATGGTCAGCTACAATCATGATGGTCCATCCTTCATCTAACAGATGTAGGAATTCTCCCAGATATTTGTCTGTCTGAATATAAAACTTCCGGATAAAGTTCTGATTAACTTCAGGGTCAGTATAGCTCCAGCGCTCCAGGTTTTTCGCTAAATGCCAAAACATATGACCTGCACAGTCAACATTATGCAAATGAGTGAATACTAATTGGTATTCACGATTTTTAATTAAATAATTTAAAGCCTTTGCCTGCCATTGACAGTACAAATCCCAGGCTGGTTCATAAACATTCTCAACCAGGTAAGCATCTTCTCCCCCAACCAAGCTAACAGGCGGAATTGGGTCAACATTTTCAACAATATCTTTTAACAATTCCTTGGGGTGGAATACCTTATCCTGGGCAGTATCCAGTGCGTTACTGATCCACATTTTCAGTTTTCTACCATCCGGAGAAAGTTCCAGGAGTTTCATGGACCTACATGCGGGTTTTAATTCACCATCTTTATTAATGTCGTCTACAATATAGGAAACCATTTTCCCCACTTCTAATACTACGATTGGTTTCTCTGCCTTCTTGTTTTTATAAATTGCTATGTGGTCATAGATGCCATCAGAATTCTTTAGAATTAGTGCGGGACGTCTTACAATACCATCCGATGTTAAAATCGTAAATTCTTTGGCGTCTGCCGGTGCGGCAGCCCATCCTTCTGCATCTTTCAACGGGGAATTGACTAAATCATAATGGGGAATAGATTCAATGACCATTTCCATATTTTCTGGTCCCATGATATATTCACGGATTTCACAGCCTGACATGGCAGCTTCACCATACCATAATTCCATCATATCGGTAGTTGGTTCTTTTTCTTCAGTAATAGCATCCAGATCGGAAATCATACAACCAACACCGGCAGGACGTTCAACTTTAGGAGCATATTGTAATTCTTTAATTTCCTCATCAGCAACAATAATTTTTTCCCAATCAAGTTGTGCCACACCCATGTTTACAGAACCGGGCTGTGTTCCATCAATAACGTGTAGATTTGGGCTGTCACTGGTCGGAGGCCAAGCGGAACCGGGCCAATGCCATACTAAGGTTTTGATACCTGCTGCAGCAGTTACATTCCATAACTGCTCAGCTTCACAGTTTCTAGAATCCATATTATATACTACGGCATCCAAGCTCTCTGGTGACTGTCGCCAAAAGCAAGTAATGCCGTGTGTTCCTGGATAAGCGCCGGTTGCTAAGGTAGTCCAGCATGCAGGTGTAATAGTTGGCAGGGCACCTAAGTGGGATAAGTCTTCTCTGGCCGAGCCTCTTTCAATAAACTTTTGTAAGTTTGGCATTATTCCTTCGGCCAAGAATTTTCGGGTTATTTTGGGATCCATCCCGTCTATCCCTAATACCAATAATTTCTGTGTTAATGCTTCTCTTTTCATAATTTAAATAACAACTCCTTAGATGGTTTTGCTTAGGATATTTATAGCAATTAACGTGCCATGGCTGTCAGAAGCTTGAGACAAGCGCTTTTCCTTGTAAAACAGAGAGGGTTGGACTGCAGGCATACAAAAATGCACTCATTAATAAGTCTTAATAACTTATTGTGAGTGCATTTGACTTTGCCCACTACTACCAAGGTTATGAAAACTATGAATAGCTAAGTTAAGCTAAAAAAGTTCTTCAATATAACCTTACCATCATTACATTTGTCATTAAATAATTCGGGGTGAAACTGAACTCCGTAAACATTTCTGCTGGTGTCCTTTATACACTGAATTTTTGTCATATCACTTTCAGCCAGTTTGATAAACCCATCTGGTACATCTTTAAGTTCACAATAATGATTCTGATAAACAGTAAGAGTTGAGGAAAGGCCAGAAAAAATTTTATCGTTACCAAGTAAGTTTACCTTTTGATATCCAAATTCTTTACATTTATCCTTTCGTTTTGGGCAGATATAATTCAATGCAGCTCCGTAAGCAAGACCCATAAGTTGAAAACCAGCACAAATTCCCAGCAGGGGTACTTTACAGGTTCTTATTATGTCATATTCACTCTTAAATAGGTACATTTCATCTATTCCCCAGTTTGAATTATGTCTGCCTGAGAGAATCACAAAATTTACAGCAAGTTCATCCACCTCTTCACCAGATAGCCCAGTATAATGCTTGACAACAAAATCAGCTTCAGCAACCTGCTGCACACTATTTTTTAGAGCATTAATTGAGCCAAGATCAGTCTTATCTTTTTCATTATTAACAAGTAGTATCTTCACCCTGTCCCTCCTAGCTGCTCAAGCTGTGCCTTTGATTTGTATCTTGTGATAATAATGACATCAGCTTATTAATATGGTTCTGCTCATCCAGGTTTTCTATAAGGTCAACTATATCTCTTGCTTTTTGTTCACTCACTGCATGACATGCTAACCAAAAGAACTTTTCAATCAATTCTTTTTCACTTAAAGGGTAATCCCAATCCCCCTTGGCACGTACTGGACCTGATAAAAATGATTGTCCAGATTTTGTGATAATCTGCACCTCAGATTCCGCTATCTCCGGAAATCTCTCATCAAAACGGCTATCATGTAAAATTTTGATTTTATTCATCACATCTATTATCTGTGGATTCTGGAGGTTATCATCCAGGATTTGTTTGGGACCTACCTCTCCGTCTGCAACTGCTGCTGCAATTGGATATACTATGTTATACTGTGCTTCCTCTGTGTTTTTAGGTGAGACAGCTTTTAGCCTTGCACTTTCTTTAAAGGTAAATACATTAATTTTATGGATTTCATCAGAATTTAAACTGTGTTGAGCCATAAGTTTTATTGTTCCAAGGATGGCGGGTTGAGCCCAACGGCAGCATGCATGAGGTTTAAAATATACTTTTAAAAGATTAAATTCACTGCCCAGGGAATTAATATGGTTTGCGTATTTTTGAAAGCCTAACAGACTTGGAACGCCAGTAAACCCCTGGAATGCCATGAGGGCAGAAGTTACGCCCACTGTACAACCCCATCCTATGCCGTCTTTGACCATTGATGGATAGTCTATACAGCGCATCATGGGATTAATGGGGGCCTGATACTCGGCCATACCCAGAGCATTATATATTTGCTCCACATTCAAATTTAATAGTTTAGCAGAGGCTGCCGCTGCAGCTACCGCACCCCAGGATCCTGAAGCATGGTAAAGAGGATAATAGTCATG
Source organism: Desulfitibacter alkalitolerans DSM 16504 (assembly GCF_000620305.1). NCBI lineage: Bacteria > Bacillati > Bacillota > Clostridia > Neomoorellales > Desulfitibacteraceae > Desulfitibacter > Desulfitibacter alkalitolerans. Next base: position 122,371 of record NZ_KK211104.1, read on the forward strand.
CCATATAATACCAGCACGGGTGCCTATTTCATAACCCACCACAATAGCCTCTAATAATTCCTTGCCTGACTTATTCGTGTGTTCAGCCATGGCTAAAGCTGCAGGTATCACCAGGGCACCTGGGTGACCCTTTACAGGTCTAAACCCGTCATCAATATCTATTGCATTTGCTTGAAATGAGTTGGCAAAGGCAGCACCTACACAGTTACTGCCCCTTCCTTCTGTAATTATGGTATTAGTGGTCCCCGGCCAAATAGATTTAGCAAAATTCCTGGCCAGGCCCGCTGCCTTTGTATTACTTCCCCCTAGAACAGCCCCCAATAAATCCAGAAGGCAGAGCTTCGCTTTTTTGATTACAGCTTCTGGTAAATCATCATAGGTGAAATTATAAATGAATTGACTCACTTTAATATTACCATCAATCATGGACTGATGCCTCCCACTTTTACACCTTTAATCCCCTTGGAGTAACAATGTTCTGTATAACGCCTATTAGAAAATTAGCCATAATAGCCAGGACAGCAGTTGGAACTGCCCCTGCAAGAAGGAGGGTTTGATTTACCATCATAATACCCTGTTGAATCCAATCTCCTAAGCTTCCTCCACCAACAAAGGCTGCAAGGGTGGCAAGGGATACACACTGAACTGTAGCTGTTTTTATTCCCGCTACTATAACTGGAACAGTAAGGGGTAATTGGACTCTAAAGAGGATCTGGTTATCTGTCATTCCCATTCCCCGTGCAGCTTCTATTACAGCAGGATCAACTTCCTTGATACCCACAAAGGTATTGAGCAAAATAGGCAGTACTGCTCTTAAAAATAACGCCAGCAAGGCTGGAGCAAATCCTATTCCAACCAGAGGAATAGCCAGTGCCAAGATAACCAAGCTAGGGATGGTCTGGCCAAGGTTGCCAAATGCCATTATGGGTGCTTCCAGATACGGCACCCTGGTTCCAATTATTGCAAGGGGTATAGAAAATATCATGGCCAGGCCAACAGATAAGAAGGTCAGGTTAAGATGCTGGCCCAGCAGGGTTAAAAATGCTTCCTGGTTATTTAGAATGTACTGAACCATCATATACCTCCTTAACCAACTTAGTAGTCTTTTTGGGTTCGGCTTTCCATTTTCCCAGCCTCTTTTGAAACATAACCAGCACCTTATCGGCCACAAGGGCCATAATAATAATTGGTATAGCGCCAGCCAGGATTATATCGGTATCTATAGTAAACATTCCAAGAAATATTAAATCTCCAAGTCCCCCAGCACCAATGTAGCTGGCAATTGTAGCAATTCCTATTGCCATTACTGTGACCATTCTGATACCAGCCATGATGACAGGCAATCCCAGGGGCAGCTGTATTTTTAATAATAGCTCCATTTTTGTCATGCCCATGCCTGTAGCGGCTTCTATAATGCTTTTATCAATGTTTTCAATGCCTGTAACCGTATTGCGGATTATTGCTAATTGGGAGTATAGTATTAGGGCTATTACTGTCGGCTTTACTCCAAGGCCGAAGAAGGGAATCATTATGGCAAAAAGGGCTAATGCAGGAATGGTATACAAAACTCCGGCAATGCCGAATACAGGACCCTGTAAGAATTTCATACGTGTTAAGAGGATTCCAAGAGGCACTCCAATAATAACTGCTATGCTGACTGCGATGATAATTATCTGTAAATGCTCTATAGTTAAATTTAGTACCCTTTGTGGATTTTGCATTATATAATTCATTTACTCCCCACCTCCCTGACTGTTTATGGTAGTAAGCATTTTTATGCACCCTCTCTGTCCATATAGCCTTCGCCAACATTTTTGTATAAACAGTTGGAGGTTATAATACCTAACAGCATTGATTGGTCATTTACTACTGCCAGATACCCAAAATCAAATCTAAGCATATGATTTAAGGCTTCTTTCAAGGACTTTTCATAATGTACTGTCCCCATGGGAGAAATCATAATATCTGAAACATACATATCGTCTGTCATTTTTTCAGCGTCTTCTCTATTTATATAACCCACAACCTTTTTATTCTTGTCAACAACAATAATGCTGCGGTAGCCTTGTTTAAAGAGCTTCCTTGCATCATCAATAGTATCCTTTGGATGTACAGTGCTTATATCTGTTTTCATGGCATCCTTTATTTTAATAAGACTGAGCTGTCTAAGGGCATGGTCAGTTCCAACAAAATCCCGAACAAAGCTATTGGCCGGATTCCTCAATATTTCCTGGGGAGAGGCACATTGAACGATTTTACCCTTGTTTAAGAGGACTATTCTATTGGCAAACTTCAATGCCTCATCCATGTCATGGGTTACAAAGACAATTGTTTTCTTCACCTTTTCCTGGAGTTTAATAAATTCATCCTGCATCTGTTCTCTTGTAATTGGATCTAATGCTCCAAAGGGCTCATCCATGAGCATGATAGGGGGGTCAACTGCCAGGGCCCGGGCTACACCTACACGCTGCCTTTGCCCACCACTTAACTGTCTTGGATACTTGTTTATAGTCTCAGCCACGTCAAGCTCAACCATTTCCAGCAGTTCCTCGACCCTTTTCTTTTGCTTCTCTTTTGGCCATTTTTGAAGATTAGGTATCAAGGCAATATTTTCAGCAACAGTCATATGGGGCATCAAGCCTATTTCTTGTATTACATAACCTATGCCCCTTCTTAATTGAATGGGGTCCTGCTTGCTAATATCCCTGCCATTAACTATGATTTTTCCAGAGGTAGGCTCTATCAGTCTGTTGATCATTTTCATGGTAGTGGTCTTACCACATCCTGAAGGTCCTATAAAAACTACAAATTCTCCTTCTTTTATTTCAAGAGAAACATTATCAACTGCCACCAGCCCGTTGGGAAATCTTTTAGTAACGCTGTCAAGTAATATCATTGCACCACTCTCCTTAAGAAGGGGATGGAATAACTAACCCTGGCTAGCTATTCCATCCTTTATTTCGTTTACATCAGTTAATCATTCACATTAGTTAATAAGACCCTTTTCTTTAAGGAACTGTTTTGCCACATCCTCTGGATCTTTCTTGTTTCCATCCACTTCATAGTTTAAATTTGCCATAGTAGTGTCATCTAATTTACCTGCCAGCTTGTTAAGGACGTTAGCTACTTCTGGATCCTTTTCCAGGAGGTCAGCCCTTACTACAGGAGCAGCATAATAAGGTGGAAAATAATTAAGATCATCCTCCAGGTTAATAAAGCCAAAGGATGGGATTCGGCCATCAGTTGCAAAGCCTGAAATAGCATTTACCTTCTTTTCCTGTAGTGCCTGATACATTAAACCTGAATCCATTCCAAGGGCATTTTTGAATTTAAAACCATACTTTTCCTGTAAGCCTGCAAGGCCATCGCTGCGTGGTATAAATTCTTGAGTTGCTCCTATCACTAGATTTTCTGCTATACCCTTAAGGTCTGAAATTTTTGTCACACCTAGCTCCTGTGCCTCATCCTGACGCATGGTTATTGTATAGGTGTTGTTAAATCCCCAGGGTTCAAGCCAGACCAATCCAAATTCTGACTGATACATCTCTTTGACCTTTGCATAAACTGCATCTGGGTCTGTCATAACCTCCTGCTGCAGAATAGCAATCAATCCAGTGCCGGTATATTCAACATAAACATTTATGTCTCCATTAACAAGAGATTCATGTACTAAACCTGTACCACCAAGACGCAGCTTATAATCTACAGGATAGCCTGCATCTTCCATTAACGCCCCTATCATGTAGCCAACCAGCAGCTGTTCAGTAAAGTTTTTCGACCCAACTATGATTTTGGGTTTTTCTTGTGGTTTATCTTGTGTTTGACCGCTAGTATCCGACGGTTTTGAACTGTTCCCCCCACAACCTACTACCAAGGCTAAGCTCAATGTCAGAACTAAAAGAATTAATAAAACTTTTTTCATTAACCTTCCCTCCTCATTTGAATTTTTAGAAAAAACTGATAATAATTTAATGCTCCCTCCCTTTACCTTAATATTCAAGTGATTTGCGTTTTAAGATACTTGTCTTGATATTTCCTAAATTTAATTCATCATTCATCTTCTTTGCAAGTTCTATTCCATTGAATGCCCTGGCTGCAGCTTTTTTGCACATGTCTTTTTATATGGCGAATACCCTACCCGTTAAGCCTTCCCAGAAGTGTTCAGCAGTATTTTTTAGCTGGGTAAGTATATAAAGCTCTAACATTTATTTTAAATTTATTAATTTTTAAAAAATCACCTTAACGTTTTATTATTTTTAATAATGCCCCAGCTTTATTTTAGCATTATAAATCTCGTTAAGCTTCATACAAATACATTCCTTCAATTCAGCCAGGGAAATAGAAAGTGCAAGTACAAATTTTCAGAGTGTATCATGAAATTAAAAATCATGGTAATAGTTAAAATAGCATTTAAAAGACTATTAAAGCAAATAATATGCCAGCTTAAAACATACACAAAAAAGCCTTGCTGTCTCTGACTTTTTCAATTATGTCATCAAATCTGCAAGGCAGTATTGTATTAAAACTAATAAAGAAGTAATGAAGTTGTGGCCTGGATTATAGTTCTGAAACAGGTGACAAAAGCCACCTGCTTCAGAATATATAAAGAGAGGAGGTGAGGTTATTTAGCTTCTAGCTTTGTTTTAGTATAATTCATCAAGCCGCCATGGAACAGAATTACCAGTTCCCTGTTGGTTAGGCTGCAGCTAGTTGTAAAAGAAAAATCCTTCGTCTTATTATAAACTTCAATATGATTGTTTTTAATCTGCTCATGAAATCTTTCAATAATCAGTTCATCACAAAGCTCTATTAAATCGTAGTCTGCACTTTTGGTAAATATTAAAGGAACTACTCCATAATTTGTTAGGTTTTGTCTATATATCCTGGCAAAGGATTTAGCTATTACAACTCGCATACCTATTGACATTGGCACCATGACTGCATGCTCTCTGCTTGAGCCCTGCCCATAGTTTTCTCCACCAATAACAAACCAGCTTGAGGACAGATTTTGCACCTTGTTTTTAAATTCCGGATCTATTCTGGAAAACACATGGGGAACGCAGCCTGGAACATTTGATCTTAGGGCCAGCATCTTGGCCCCTCCTGGCAAAATATCATCAGTACTTACATTATCACCAGCCTTTAGTTCCACCGTACCTTCAATACAATCTGGAACAGGTTTACCTATGGGCACAGGTTTTATATTGGGCCCCTTAATAACTTCAACAACTTCAGAAGTTTTAACGGGTTTAATAATCATATTTATATTTACAGGATAAAATTCAGGTAAGCTAATTTGTGGATACTTACCTAGACCGCGCGGGTCTGTTATACAACCAGTAAGTGCAGAAGCGGCGGCAGTCTCAGGACTGGCTAAATAGACATTTGCATCTGCAGTTCCAGACCTTCCCTTATAGTTACGGTTATATGTCCGCAGTGAATTAGAGCCTGAAGCCGGGGATTGGCCTACTCCATTGCAGGGACCACATGCAACCTCTAATATCCTGGCCCCTGCATCAACTATATTTTTTAAAGCACCTGTTTCAATCATCATAGTTAAAACCCGCCTGGTTCCTGGTGTTATAACAAGGTCTGTGCTTTGAGCAACCCTTCTGTCTTTTAAAACTTCTGCCACTACAGCCATATCTCTCATGGAAGAGTTTGTACAACTGCCTATAGCTATTTGGGCTAGGGGAATTCCCTTAACTTCAGAAACCTTTACCACATTATCCGGACTATGAGGTAAAGCTATAAGGGGTTCAATATTTGAGAGATTAATGTCATATAGCTCATCATAATGGGCATCACTATCAGCCACTAGTTCTCTCCAATCATATTCTCTTCCCACACTTTTTAAAAATTCTAGAGTAATTTCATCACTAGGAAAAACAGAGCTGGTTGCCCCCATCTCTGCTCCCAGGTTGCATATTGTAGCCCTGTCATATACAGAAAGTTTTTTTATCCCCGGGCCAAAATATTCAATTACCTTTCCATAGCCACCCTTGACTGTAAGCTGCTGAAGTATGTACAAAATAACATCCTTTGCAGAAACCCATGGGCCAAGCTCGCCTTCCAGCCTTATTCCAACAACCCTGGGCCTAGGCAAATAAAATGCTTCACCAGCCATTGCTACAGCCACGTCTAAACCACCTGCGCCAATGCCAAGCATTCCTGCCCCGCCTGCAGTTGGTGTATGACTGTCAGAACCAACCACTACTTGCCCAGGCTTTGAAAAGGTTTCCAGGTGCACCGAGTGGCAAATCCCATTGCCGGCTTTAGATATATGTGCCCCTATCTTTTGTGATAAACTCTGCAGATACTTATGATCATCCTGGTTTTCATTTCCAACCTGCAGTGTATTATGATCAATATACATTATTGAAAAGGGCTTAACCTTTTTAATGCCCATGGCCTCTAATTGTAGATAGACAACTGTTCCTGTGGCATCCTGAGTTAAAATTTGATCAGGATATAGTATAACTTCATCATTAGTAAATTCTGCTTTATTATTTTTTAGAATTTTATGAAAAACATTTTGCATTATTTAAATCACCCCTCGGCAAACTTAGGTAATATCTGCATTTGCTACACAAGCTTTCTGTTATACACGTCATATATGTCTATTGGCCTATTGGGTTCGACCTTTAATGCATCAGACTGGCATTCATAAACACACAAATAGCATGACTGACAATCTTCAGCGTATTTGATTTTAACTGTTTTTTCTTCATAGGAAAGAACATCCATGGGACATAATTTGTAGCACTTAAGACATGCAGTACACTTTTTATAATCAATACCTTTTATGACCATGTAAACGCCACTCCCCTTTGAACACTTAGGTAATTAAAAGCTGACTCACCTGTATGTTTATTTACCACCAAAATGTTATTGTCCAATAGCATATCTCTCTGGGGATAATCCTCTCTATAGTGACCGCCCCGGGTTTCCCTTCGGTAGATGGAAGCATTTAATGTTAATCGTGCAGTATTTAATGCATTTTTTGCCTCATGCCATAACATAAGATCGTGATAATCATTAACTAGAGCATCATTATACAGTATTCGCTCTAATCCCCGGCACCTGTCTAATGCCCCATCTAATCGCTCCTGTGATTTTACTATACTGACATAGCCATTGCCCATAATCTCAGAAAGCTTCCAGATTACCTCCCGAGGATTGATACTGCCTTTACTGCCCTTAAATTCATGAAATTCATTAATTTCAATGTTTTTCATAATAATACTTGTACTTTCTTCTTTGCTCCTAGCATAAGCTGCAGCACTCTTGCCCGCAAGATGTCCGGTAACATTGGCCCAGGCCAAACTCACTCCAGATAAGCCAACACATGCTCCTGTTACAAGTCCCTTGCTTGCATTGTCACCTGCAGCATATAAGCCTTTTACAGAGGTTCTGCCCATGTCATCTATCAAGACACCTGCAGAGGAGGCGTTGGATGTCCCGGTAAGACCTGGAATAGCTTCATTGGGGGCACCATAAAAATCAATTGTACTGTTTTGTAATAGTAGATCTAAATTAGGCATTAGCCTCTTAACCAAATCCTTTTCGGTAAAGTCCCGGAGGTCTAAATAAACGGGACCACTTCCCTTTTCAACTTCCTCTACCATTTTTCGCACTGCAATATGTCCGCTTGCCCTGCTGCCATCTCCAGATTTATCTAGAAAGGATTCCCCCAGTTTATTTATATATTTGCCGCCATGGGCCATAAACTTGGACTGTCCATAGGTATCATAAGCCTTTAATGATACATTGAAGTGGTTTCCATACTCCATATATGCCAGATCTGCTCCCGCTTCAAAGGCCATTATCAAGCCTTCTCCAGAGACAACATCCTGACCAAAAAACGGACCCCTGTAACTGCAGCCACCTGCAGCAAGGACTGTTGATTTTGCATTAATGAGTATGCTTTCTCCATTTCTTATATTAAAGCCCATTACACCACAAACTGCATCAGCTTCATCCTTAACAACCTTTGTAATCTGAACCCTATCTAGTATTTTAATACCCATTTTTATTAAATCTTTTCTCATTTCCTGCATGAGTCTGTATGTGGGGATTAAAACACACTTGGTAATTTTGCCCCTGCCGCCCCTTCGCATATAGGAGCCATCTGAATTTTTTTCTATATAATAGCCTTGATGATCCAGGTCTTTAATAATTTCGTAATTAGTTTCAAAAAGTTTTATAACCCAGTTTTTAATATTAATGCCTTCTCCTATTTCAAGGTAATAATTTACCCACTCTTGCAATGAATCCTCTTCTGGGACCCAACATAAAAAGTCTCCTGCTGCAAATGCCGTGGGTCCACTTGTCCCAGCTCTAGCCTTATCAACTAATATGACCTTTTGACCAGCTTCAGCAGCTGTTTTAGCGGCAAGCATACCACCCATTCCCGCTCCCACTACAAGGACATCAGTACTATACATATGACCACCTCACAAAAATACAATTAAGTCTCTAAGAGCTCTTTATACATATCTGGGCGCCTCTTATCAAAAAACTTGCACTTGGGCGTATTATCCTCTATGTTTATATCCTGAAAGAAAATTTCTTCCTCATTTTTGCTCATTTTTTGTAATATGTTACCTTCCTTATCTACAATGAGACTATTACCCATAAATTTCCATCCATCTTCATTGCCAGTTTTATTAACAGCAACAATATAAGTGGAATTTTCATATGCCCTGATTTGCATTAATCTTTCCCAAATTAATAATCTATTGGGATCAGTATCAAATAAGGCTGAATTTGTTGGAACAAATATAACATCTGCCCCCTTAAGACCCAGTATTCTAAAGCCCTCTGGAAAATGTCTGTCAAAGCATATTTGTATCCCTATACTAATTCCTTTGATATTAAATACAGGAAAACCAAGGTTTCCCACATTGAAATATTTTGCTTCCATGTTATTGTATTTGCTGCCCCCTTGTAATATTGGCAAGTGTATTTTACGGTATTTGCCAAGGGACCTGCCTTTCTCCATTATTACTGCAGTATTGAAAACCCCATCCACTGTATGCTCTGCATAGGGAAACAATACTGCAGTATTTATGCTGGATGTAACGCTTAAAATATGCTGAAATAAATTATCGTTATCAGCCAATATAAATCTTTCCACGTTTTCATAATAGTTTTTAGGGAAATAGGTTGTGACACATAACTCTGGAAGGCAGAATATATCTATGCTAAGTTTTTCTGCAGCCTGGATGTATTCCATTACCTTTTGAGCATTCAATATCATGGACTCATTGCTCGGCCCTAGCTGCACACCACCAATTCGAATTTTCATCTTTTTTCAAATACCTCCGCAACCACCCTTGAGGGTCCCCCACCCTGCTCGTGCAGTTTAATTGGGAAAAACATAACATTAAAATCCTTACCCTTAAGTAAATCCATGTTTGTCAGATTCTCAATAATAAGAACCTCCCCACCTAAAAGAATCAGATGTACATCAGCACCCTGTTTTTTGTCCGGCGGGAAATCCAAGCCTACTGCCTTGATATTTTTGCTGGCTAACCACTGGGCAGCTTCATTTGATAGGTAAGGATTATTTTGATAATAATTTGCATATCCATAATTGCTTCCCCAGCCTGTGTAGATTAAGACTACTGTCTCCAATAAATCGTCATCTGTCATTGTGGAAAGACTGGATTCAGATAGTATTTGTGTTAGATTAATGGGAGTGGCTTCCTTAATTTTGTTTTCTAGATTTACTAATACACCTTGACCAATAAATCTATTTAAATCTAGTTCTTCAACCTTTTTCCCATTTTCATAGAAATGGTATGGTGTATCAACATGTGTACCGCAATGTATACTATAAAAAAGACAAGAATTTGATCTTTTGTGTGATTGATGGGTTTGAAACTCTTTAATCTCTGTCGGAGGATGTCCTGCAGGTTCACCTATGCCTGGAACCAGAGTCCTACTTAAATCTACAAAGTTTCTAAACACTTGAATTGCCTCCTTTTCACTAAAAATCTGCTAAACCGGTGTTAAAGACCACCATACATTTTTAATTGATTTACAGCCTGTATGGCATCTAAATTCATCTGTTCAATTTCCCTGCGCAGTTCCAGAAGATGCTCTCTAAACTTTTCCTCAACCTTCTTTTTATTGCCTTCCTTTAATACATCTATTAAGTCCTGGTGATTGACAATGATATTTCTGCGGCAGGCCTCAAAAAAGAATGTAACATTTCTGAAGCGCTCACATTCATCGAATAATGTAGCCAGTGTTTTTTGATAAAGAACATTGGCTGATTTCTGGATAAGAATCCAGTGAAATTCTGTACCAGCCTTGGCGGCTTCAACATATTGCTTAAGTTCCAGAGACCTTCTTTGTTTGGCCAGGGTAATTTCAAGTTTATCAAAGTCTTCTTTTGTCAGCTTCTCCACTACTTCTCCGGCTATATACCCCTCCAGAACGGCTCTTAATTCGTATACTTCCATCATGTGTGATAGATTAATATCTTTAACCACGGTGCCGGCAAAATCCTTGATTAAAAGTCCTTCAGCCAATAATCTATTAATAGATTCTCTTATGGGGGTTCTGCTGACCTCAAGCTGTTCCGCTAGATCCTGTTCAAAAATTTTTTCCCTTGGTTTCAAAACCCCTGAAATAATTTGACTCTTTATCTCATTATAAATTCTTTCACTATGAAAAGACTTTCTTTTAGGCAATTACATCACCTCAAAAAGGTTATTTTATACTACCAGCTTTATTAATTCATTTACATCAGAGACCCCTTCTATATCTTCACAGGTTTTTAAGATATCCATATACTGCTTTTCAGAATAAAATACAGAAGCCAGCTTTATAAACTTATCTATCAATTCCTCTTCTGTAACAGGGTCATCCAGGTCTCCCTTGGCTCGATCCACCCTGGTTTTAATTACACTGCCATCTGCTCCATGGCATTCAATAATGGTAACGTCATCAATGGGCCAGTTCCTATCAATAGCCTCATCAACTTTTACTTCAATTTTTGACGATAGACTTAAAATCACTGGGTCAGCTAAATGGTCATCCCAGAACTCCTCTAGCAGCAGTTGGCCCTTTACTAGCATTGCCGCAACACAGTACTGCAGACTAAACTGGGCTCCTACCATATTATTGGGTCTAATCTTTTGTTCAACTGGAGTGGCATATTCTTCAAATATTTTCCTGCTTGTATATACTATGATTTTCTCAACATTGTCTAAAAGAATATTATTGTCATCCCGCAGCCTCTTGGCAGCTGTTACTGCTGAATGAAGCACACCAGCACATCCATATGGCTTGAATTGTATATATTTTATATCCCAGTCACGTCCTAGGTCTTCCAGCCAACTATCAAGATTATAGCTGCCCTTTCCGCAGTAGGAATTGAAAAACCCATGCTTCCCTTCAAAAACACTAAGAGGGCCGGTAAATCCTTTTTCTGCAAGTTCAGCAGCCAAAATCCCATTTCTATTGGCATTTCCCACCTGCAGCCTCTTCGTCCATGCTTCATTAGTCTTAAACTCCATTGATCCAGAAGCCAGTGAACCGCATATCCCAAAGGCGTTTGCCAGCTGATCTGTACTTAGACCAAGCAGTTTTCCAGCAACTGCAGCTGCTGAAAAGGGCCCACATACAGATGACTCATGAAATCCCTTTTCCAGGTTTAAATGTCCAATTTTGATAGCCCTGCTAATTTTGCTTCCAATTTCATACCCTAAAATGATTGAAAGTAAAAAATCCTTGCCAGATACTCTCTCCCTCTCACCTAATGCTAAAGCTGCTGGAATACTTGTTACACCAGGATGATTAAGTGACCTTTTATGATTATGGTGGTCTTCAAGCTCCAGAGAATGGGCCATGGCACCATTAATTAAAGCAGCATTAAAGGCGGGCATTTTATCTCCTAAAACTATGACAGAGCTTTCCTCAACCCCTCTGGTTTTGCTAAATATTTCATATAAAATCTTACTGCTGGGTTCACTCCAGGCAGCAATAATTACACCTAGCATATCAATTAAACAAAATTTTGCTTTTTTAATGACATCAGGTGGAATGTCCTCATATTTAGCTGATACAATAAAGTCACTAATGATCTCACTGAATTTCTTGTTGTCCATAGATTCCTCCTTAAAAAAATTAATGAGCACCCAACTTTTTACCTGTTTTCTTTTCAATAATAAATGGTGAAGCTATTGCTATTACTATTAATACAAGTAAAACCACACAAATAGGCCGACCTATCATATAACTTAATAGGTTTCCATCAGATAAAAGCATGCTCTGCCTAAAGCCCTTTTCTGTCATTGGCCCTAAAATAAGTCCTAATACTACTGGGGCCGGATGAAATCCTGTGAGTCTCATTCCAAAACCAATTAAACCAAAGGCTATCATAACCCATACATCAAAAAAATTATTACCTAATGCAAATGAACCTACAACACAGAATACTACTACTAATGGTGCAAGGACTCTATTGGGGACCATTGTAACCTTTGACAAATGCTTGGCCAAGAGCATCCCCACAACACCCATTAGTAGATTGGCAAAAATAAAGCCTACAATAACTGTATAGGTTATTTGTCCATAATGAGTAAACAGCTGCCTTCCAGGAACAAGACCCTGGATCATTAATCCCCCTAATAAAACTGCTGCAGTTGCACTTCCTGGTATGCCCAGGGTAAGAAGCGGAATTAATGAGCCTCCTGTTACAGCATTATTAGCTGCCTCGGAAGCACTTACCCCTTCAATTGAACCATTGCCAAATTCCTTCTTATTTTTGGAAAATCTTTTAGCTTCATTATAGCTAACCCAAGAAGCAATATCTCCACCTGCTCCTGGAAGAATTCCAACCAGTACTCCTATAATTGATGACCTCATTATAGTTGTCTTAACCTTCTTAATCTCATTCCAGCTAGGGATATATTTCCAGTCAGAGATTGGGTTGGAGATAATTTCCTTTTGTTTGTGGGCCTTTGCTGCCAGCATCATAACCTGAGATAAAGAAAATAAGCCTATCATTGCTGGTACAAAGGCTATCCCTGAATTTAATTGTAAAAAACCAAAAGTAAACCTTGGAAATCCAGAACTTACATCCAGGCCTATTGTTCCGATTAGCAATCCCAAAGCGCCTGATATAAGCCCCTTGGCCACTGAACCTGCAGAAATGCTTCCAATGATAGTAAGACCAAATACTGCAACCAGGAAATATTCTGGAGGGCCAAATTTTAATGAAATTAATGATAAGGGAGGTGTTAAGGTAAGTAAAAAGATTCCGCTCACAACTCCACCTATTACCGAAGATACGGTAGCTACCCTTATAGCGAGACCTGCTTTGCCCTGCTTGGTAAGTTCATAACCATCAATGGCTGTGGCTGCTGAGGCAGAAGTTCCTGGAGTATGCAGCAGGATTGCAATTAATGAACCCCCATAAATGGCAGAGGTGTAAACTGAAACAAGCATCAATAATGCTGCAGATGGATCCATACCAAATGTAACTGGGATTAGTAAGGCTACCCCCATGTTTGCAGTTAAACCTGGAAGTGAACCAATAATAATACCAGCAAAAACACCTATTAAGATTGCAATTAAACTTTCCCAGGTAAAAACTTCAATTAATACTGACTGTACTGTTGGTTCCAATTATCTCACCACCTAGAATAATATTCCCTTGGGAAGCGGCACCTTTAGCTGCATAACAAACAAGAAGTAAATAAATAGTGAAATTCCCAATGTTGAAAATACATAAGCTGTTAATTTCCTGGCACCTAAAAACCACATAGCTGTAGATATAAAAATAGCTGTAGATATAAAAAATCCCAACCTTGTAATTAAAACTGCATATGCCACCGAAAATATAAAAATAATATAGGAACTGTATTTCTGGTTCCAGCTAATTTGCAGACTTTTTTCCTGTTTTTCCCTTTGTGGTTGAAAAGCTTCTTTTTTTATGAAGGAAGCTGCAATCTGATAAACTGATAGTATTAGGACAATAATTATTAAAACTTGTGGGAAAGTGTCAGCGCCCTTGGGAAAGTTCAAACTTTTATAATATAAAAAGATTGATACAAGGCAAAGGATACACAGTAGAATAATATCTGCCTTTAATCTTCTCATGTTCAATCCTCCAATATTGGAGGTTGGAAGCAATAATAATTTGCTTCCAACCTTGTTTTAGATTTAAGCAATATTTACCAACCCATTAAATCTTTAACTTTAGCTTCCCAGAATTTGATAAAATCAGTATATTCCTGTCCTTTCATGCTTATCAAGGATAATCCAAGCTCATCACATTTTTGAATATGCTCTGAATCATTTACCGCCTGCTCCAGTGCATTTGCTAGTATCTCAACGATTTCATCTGGAGTTCCAGCTGGAACAGCTAAACCTCTAGCCGCAAAGTGTACCGCGTCTATTCCCTGTTCCTTTAATGTGGGAACATCAGGCAAAAACTTTGATCTTTCATCATAAGCTAAACCTAGAACTACTATTTCACCATTTTCTACCAGGCTGGTAACTTCACTCACGTTTGCTCCTAAAACATCCACATGCCCTCCAAGCACTTGTGCAATACTTTCAGCAGTACTATCATTATGAATCATGGTAAATTCTGTACCAGCAAACTGCTCCAGCTGCTTGATACCCAGATACTCATCCCCACCACTGCCATGGGCTGTAATACTTACTTTGCCAGGGTTTTCTTTGGCGTAATCAATTAAATCCTGCATTGTTTTAAATGGACTATCTGGACGAACTGCATATAGACCTGGATCTGTCACGTGGTTCATAATCATTGTAAAGCTATCAATGGTTTCTGACCTATTCATTGCAGGATCTAAATATCCTGCAAATACGTTAGGAATATTAACATAACCAATTGTGTAGCCATCCTTATCAGATTGGGCAAGCTGACCCCAACCATTCCAGCCTCCGCCACCGGTAACATTAATTACAACTACAGGCTGCCCCAAGTATTTTCCTAAAGGTTCGGCTAATAATCTTGCTGTAACATCTGTACCTCCACCAGCACCATAAGGCACTATTAAGGTTACAGGCTTGGTTGGAAACTGAACTTCTTGACCTCCACTATTATCAGTCTGTTGCTTTTGTCCGCCTCCACAGGCACTCACTAGAAAAGCCATAATTACTATTAGACAAATTAACCATATTGATTTTTTTCTCAAAATCATAACCTCCTCATATTTTTGTAATTCGGAAATATTTAACTACCACCAACCATATGCCGCTGAGAAATCGCACCCCCCCCTTGATATAATGATAACTTCATGCTGATTGCTAGATTATACATTGTTGTATACATTAATGCATATAAACAGCAAATGGATTAAATATAGTTATTGCATTTATAAGCTCTTGCCATATAGGTGTTGCAAGTATTATGCCAATATACACTTTAAAATGACAGCAGCAAAAACCATTGATACATAAGGATATTCACATTTCAGGTACCCTTTAGTACCCAAACATTGGGGATGTTAATGGGGGAAAATAAGCTTGCGCCCCCCATTTTTTTAAATTGGTTCTAACTTATATTTAGAAGGTTTTGTTCAGTTAGGAAATCCTCCATCCTATCAAATGCTTCTTCTATCTTTTCCACTGGAACTAGTATGGAGATCCTAATAAATCCTTCTCCAGACGGGCCAAATACAGTACCAGGGAAGGTGAAAACTCCAGTATTCTTAAGAATGCATGAAGCAAATTCATAACTGGTCATTCCAAACTTTCTAATATCTGGAAAAATATAGAAGGTTCCCTTTGGAACTACATATTTTATGCCTAGTTTATCTAGCCTGCGCATGGTTACTGCACGCCTCTCATCATAGACCTCTTGTATTTCTTTAATACATTCTTGAGGGCCCTTTAATGCTGCCAGGGCTGCCATTTGTGAAACTGCAGGTGTACAAATAGTCATGGTATATTTCAAATTTAACATTGCTGAAATTAAATCCCTGGGACCTGCAATATAACCAACTCTCCAGCCAGTCATTGAATATGATTTGGAAAACCCATTCACAGTTAGAGTTCTTTCAAACATGCGGGGAAGGGATGCTATACTGTAAAGAGGAGTGTTGTCAAAAATGAGTTTTTCATACAGCTCATCAGAGATAACTATTAAGTCCTCTCTCTCTGCCAGCTCTGCAATTTCCTCAAGGTTTTCTTTGCTAATAACTGATCCTGTTGGATTGTTTGGTGATATTAATAATATTGCTTTTGTTTTTTCTGTTACTACTTTTGCAATATCCTCAGCCTTCACTTCAAAATTGTTTTCCTGTTTAGTTTGAACAGGAACCATTACTCCCCCAGCCAGTTTAATTGCACTATCGTAGGGAGTATATCTAGGTTCAGGGACAATAATTTCTTCACCTGGATTAATTACAGATAGTATTGCTAAAAGAATAGCTTCCTGTGCACCAACTGTTATTATTACTTCTTTATCAGGGTCCACAATGATGTTGTTATCATTTTTTAATTTTTCTGCAACTGCCTGCCTTAATTCAAGCAGCCCTGCCCATGGTGTATATCCTGTATGTCCAGCATCCAGTGCTTCTTTAGCTGCAGCAATTATATGGGAAGGCGTTTTTAAATCCGGATCTCCCCTGCCCAAATTAATTACATCTTTTACTTCATTAGATAAAGCTATCATTTTACGTCTCTCATCAGTTGCACTCTCTTCAAGCCTTTTGGCTAAAAATCGTTTTCCAGGAGAAAAAACATTATTCATCAATTTACACCCTTTCACATTCTAGTATCTTTCCGGAAAATCTCTCTTTTTGATCTCTACCGGGACATCTTTTAGACCTTTTATAAACTCTGCAAAAAGATCCGTCATGCGTTCATAAATTTTTTCGCCCTTTTCTCTGCTCCCTAATAGAGGATTACCCATTACTCCTGACTTGCCATATTCAAACTGGTCAAGGGCTATTCGTACAGGGTAATTCTTATATTTAATCTCAAAGCCCGATCCAGAATCCTTCACACTGCCTTCAGGCAGCCAGCTTGGAGTAGTTGGGAATTCAGCTTTAGCCCTTTCTAGCCTTACAAGCTCAGGGCATATTAATAACCCTGCTGAGGTCTCAATTTCACCAGCATGCCAACCTGGCAGCTGATCTTTTCCTTCAATAATATCATCACACAATTTGGAAAAAACCTCTGTATCAGCAGCATAACCAATTGCAAGAGCACCTGTTTCATATCTTATGGCTCTTAAAACCCTATCTATAGTTGGTGCATTTGAAGTATGACCAGTGCTGTATATTATCTTTTTAAATCCATGGTATACAAGGCTTCTTCCTATGTCGTATAAAACATTAAAAAGTGTTTCATCTCTTAAAGTAATGGTTCCTGGCTCATTTGGACGCATATGAAAGGGACTGTATCCATAAGGCATTAAGGGAGCTACTGGTACATCGGCTTTAACGGCAGCCTCCATGCATACATAATATCCGGCATATGAATCAATCCCAATTGGTAAATGAGGCCCATGCTGTTCTACACTGCCAAGGGGAACAAGAACTACATCAGTTTTTTCCAACCATTCCTTCATTTCAACCCAAGTCATATCAAATATTCTGTGCTTTTGGTAGATACTTTCTCTATCTTTTGTATTCACTTAATACACCTCTCCTATGTTATTTAGAATTTTCTTCAATGATTTTTATAAATTCTTCATCAGTTAGGGCTCTTTCAAAAGTGATTGCCTTTTGTTTTATATCTTCCAGAACCTTTTCAATCCTTTCCTCTGGCAATGTTAACCCCAGCTCTCGAAGCTTCCAGTGAATGTTTGCTTTTCCGGACTTCTTACCCAGCTTAATTTCATGCTTTCTGCCAAATATTTCAGGCTGAAATGGTTCTACAGTATGTGGGTTTTTCATTAAGGCAGCTGTTGGTATCCCAGCTTCCCAGGTAAACAAATTATCTCCAGTAATGGGCTTATTAGGAGGAAATGACCATCCACTTAATCGCTTTACCAATTGGCTGACTTCATAAAGCTTGTAAAAGTCTATACCAGTTTTAACACCATAAAGACATTCTAAAGCAAAAGCTACCTCTTCAGTTGAAGAATTACCAGCCCTTTGCCCCAAAGCATTAAGGGTGCAGGAAATAGATTCTGCTCCATTTTCTACTCCTGCCAATGAATTAGCTACTCCTAAGCCAAAGTCATTATGACAATGCATTTCAATTGGCACATTCACCCAGGACTTTATTTTTTTAACCAAATACTTAATGCCTGGCGGATTTATACAGCCATTGGTATCTACTACCGTAACTTTATCCGAACCTGCTTCTTTAACTGCCCTTGTAACCAAACTCTCTAAAAACTCCATGCGGGCCCGTGTGGAATCAATTAAGAACAAGTGGGCCTCTAATCCACTTTCTTTAGCATATGAGACAACCCTGAGGGCTTTTTCTATAACATCTTCTTCACGCCATTCAAACTGGTACTTTAATCTGGGATAGCTCACTGGAACTTCAATTATTGCTCCTGAAACACCGCATTTTTTAGCCAGGTCAATGTCCTTTTCCATGGCCCTGCAAAGACAGGTAATCTTGGCATTTAAATCGGCATTACATACAGCCCTTATGGCTTCCTGGTCTGCTGGTGAAACTGCTGGAAAACCAGCCTCAATAATTTGGACTCCTGCATTATCCAGCATTTTAGCAATTTCTACTTTCTGATCCTTGGTAAATATAACACCGGCAGCCTGCTCTCCATCTCTTAGGGTAGAGTCATGTATTAGAACTTTTGATGGAAGCTCAAGGGTATCCAGTACTTCCTTTTCAAAGTTAAACTGACTAACCCACCAGTTTTCTCCTTTCCATGGTCCCTTTTCCATGTCTATTATCTTATGTTGCAACATGTAGTCTCTCCTTTCAATTTATAATGATATATAAATTTTGTATTTAGTTTATTTATGCAATCTATTACTTGCAAGTCTAATGCCACTTATTGAAGATATGCAATAAAAAAACAAGGTGTCTTTGAAGCCATTCTAAAGCAATAACTTTTGCAGCACCAAACTTATACTGGGAAACTGCCAATAGGCATTTATGGGGTGATTAATGGGTGTTTTGTGGGGGATTTTATTATATTAATGTATAGACTAATGGCTATGTCTTGTGACATAGCCATTAGTTAGTTGTATTGATATTATGGGTAATAGTATTGATAAGTGTTTTGCCCTTTTCAGTAATAGTTGACCCTGCTCTGCCTTTTAAAATTTTTATCAAACCATTGTTTTCCAAGACCTTTAACCTTGTCCTAATCTTGTCCTCAGTAGTATCAACTCCGTCTTTTTCCATTAACTCTAGAAGCCTGCGTCTTCCTAATGATTGACCATTTTGAGCAAAATATGTTAATAGTTTCAATATGGCTAAATCCTCTTTTATATAGGGTTTATATTCCCGTGCATCAATAGTAGAAATGGTGAAACCGTCTTGAAAACTACTAGTAACATCCAGTAAATCCTGAGGCAAATCATTTTTACAAACCCTGTCTTCATCTACTGTGGCAACAAGAAATTCAACCACATTCTTTAATTCCCTTATATTTCCTGGCCATTTATAATTCTGAAGGATTTGAATTGCTTCATCAGAAAGAAACCCCTTCACACATTTCCCGTACTCCTTAAGCATCATGTCTAGCAAATATAATAAATCCTCTTTTCTATCTCTCAGAGGGGGAATATATACCTTTAAAACATTAAGTCTGTAATATAAATCTTCTCTAAAGTTATGCTTTAAAACCATCTCTTTTAAATCACGGTTTGTCGCAGCAATAACTCTTACATCAACAGCTATAAGCTTATCTCCGCCAATTCGCATAACCTCTTTAGATTCCAGAACCCTTAAGAGCTTAACTTGGATTTCTGCCGGTATCTCACCAATCTCATCAAGAAATATGGTGCCCTGATGTGCTTGTTCAAACAAGCCTGCCCTTCCACCTTTCTTAGCCCCAGTAAAAGTACCTTCTTCAAAACCAAAGAGCTCACTCTCTAATAAATCCCTGGGCAAGGCTGCACAATTTATTGCAACAAAAGGACCTTTACTGCGAAGGGAACTATTATGAATAGCATGGGCCATTAACTCTTTACCTGTTCCAGTTTCTCCTGTTATCAAAACTGTAGTATCAAGGGGCGCAAATTTTTTAGCATTTTTAATTTGTTGTTGTAGTTTTTCACTATTACCATGTATGTTCTCAAAGGTATACTTAGAAACATGACCCTTGAAATATACATGCCTTCTTAACTTCTTTTCCAGCTTTTCAACTTCGTCAAATTCATAACAGGTTAAAACAGATCCACTAATTTTATTATTTATTTCTAATGGTATTCTATTAAGTAAAATGTGTTTATTATTAATGGTTTTTTCAATATATTCATCACTTTCCCCAGTTAATAAGGGCTTGTTAACCTCTAAATTAGGCACAATATCATCTGCGTTTCTTCCTATTACATATTCTTTATTCAAACCAAATAACTCTTCGGCAATCCTATTACAGATGGCAATTTTTCCACTTTCATCTGTAGCTATAACACCATTATTTATTTTTTGAATTATGGCTTCTAATAGGTGGTTGAGCTTTTCATTAGAGTTTAAGCTTTCTGAAAGCTTTCGGCTAATATCAATAATATTGCTCACATATTTAGCAGATAGTATATTGGGCTTACTATCTAATAGATCAAATCTAAATAGTATTTCCATTAGGGTTGACAGGTCAATTATTCTTGTTCCTATATCGTAGATTTCTGAGACATAGGAAGGAACTAATTGACTTTCGCCAGGGGTGATAGCAATGTCTACCCTAGGAGGATTTGGGTGGTCAGGGTAAATAGGGATTAACCATAGATGGTTAAAACCCATGTTATATAGTAATGATATTACCTCCTCGGCAGTTTCTTTTCTGTCATTTACTAGCATTATTTTACGGTTGGAAGGAACAGTGAAAAGTTTGTACAGATTTTTAAAATCTATTGTTCTTCCAGCAATAACTATTTTATTTTTATGCTTGCTTTTTATATCCGCAGGAATGTAGTTTAAGATAGATTCTGTTGAGAGAAGAATCAAGTCACTGTCATAAAGATATGGAGGACCGTATTCTTCCACACAATGACCTATTATGTCTACCTGGTCGCCAAAAAGCTCCTCTAGCTGCTGGGTAAGAATCTTGGAGTTTTTCTTTCCCCTTGTAATTAAAAGGATCTTTTTTCTTTTATAGCTATTAAGCATAAAAAACTCCTCCAAGTTAATTGTTCCTATTCTGGAATGTCGAAACTTGTCGACCATTATATTAAATTCAATAAGATCCACAGAAATCCTTTTTGAATATTTCCATGTCTTTGCTATTTATAACCAATACTTATAGGTTACAGGTATAATGCTTTCATTATCCTTCCATGATTTGCCTATTATTTAAAATCTATGTTTAAACAAAAAGCCTTTATGTCCATGAAAAATGAAAAACCATGGTTAAAAGGCTTCCTAATTATATATTTCACCAAGTTACTTGGCTATAAAATATGCTTTCTAATTTTGCTTTTTGTGCTAAATTAATTTTTTGTTAAAGTAAATTAGTTCATGACATTTTCCACATCTCGACCATTTTTCCATAATTCATATTCACTTAAATCAATGTCATCATTCCAACTGATACCATACCCCCCAGCGTCAACCTTTACCATACTAAAAATCATCTTATCTTTTAAAACATGAAAGCTTTTATGCCTTTCAATAAGCATTTTCGCATCATATTCTTTTGCCTGATTATTATCAAATAAAACAATTAGTTTATAATCATCCTTAACTTTAATGTCTTTAATTTTAGGAACCATCTTCAATCCCTCCTATTCTAACCCTTTGAGCTTTCTAAATTCTTGGGTTTCCCATATTTCTATAAGATCCTTTTGATAAATAGTTGCCCACTCTAAAATAAGCTTTGTTGCCCTGCTAGGCAAATCTCCCTCTAGCATCTCTAGGGTTTTCAAATGAAACAATCCATTATATTCACCACAAAATTATATAAACATAAACTTTCAGTTATAAATAATATACTCAGTCTAAGAATTGTCATTCTGTTTTCTGTATATAGCAGTATAGTGCTATTAGATACTTGTTAAATAGCCTTAGTTCCCCAGCCACCGGTTCCGAATTTAGAAATAACAACTGCACCTAATACTAAAGATTTGACAAAGAATAAAATAATTCCTCCTGCAAAGGGTATTTGCCTGAATAAAGCTATTACTATTAAGCCTACTAATACTGATATTCCCATGCCGGTATCGCTACCAAATTTGTTAAAGAGCTTTCTTCCAAGCAGTAGACCAAGTGCTGCCAGACCCATTAACTGGGCAAACCATAAGGTGAGCCAGAATATAGGTATTAATGGAATTCCAAGAAGGGTAATTAAAAGGGCAATTGTTATTGGGATAGCTAAAAGCTTGATGAGCAGGCCAATCCCAAAGGATTTTAAACCTTCATTGCAAATTGTATCAAGAATATTTTCAGTATTTCTTGGCATTAAAACAGCAATCAGCCAACCGAAAACCACCATGAAAATTCCGCCAACAATTCTAAACCACAATGAAACACCTGTAAATATTTCATGTCCCCTATCTCCAAAGATTTCGGGCCCTCTAACAAAGACATCAGAAGTGTCTCTTACAATTTTTCCTCTTATTATGGCGTCATCATGTTTGCTGACTCCACCGCCAAAGGTAATTACGTCACCATTTATTACAGCATTTTCTCCAAGGTTGATGCCCCCACCAAAAACCACCAGATCTCCACCCACTGGGCCTTCTATTAAAACTCCACCGCCAAATACAACTGTATCACCGCGAATAATTCCTGTTGACCTGACTGAGCCGCCAAAACTTATAACATCATTAACTGTACCTTCTATTCTAACAGGGCCTCCAAAAGCCACCACATTGTGAGCTGTCTGATCCTCTCCAACTCTGATTTGTCCGCCAAATCTAATAATGTCATCTGCAGCATAAGCTGAAGCTGGAATCAGCAATATAACACTTAAAATTAATAAACATAAGATAAGCATTCCCTTTTTATTTGTTTTCACTGTTTTCTTCCTCCCCACTTTTGGCTTCCTCAACATTATAAGAAATCTCTCCATCATGACCTTTATCTACAATCCCATCATCTGTTGACTGTAAAAATTTAGTCTCTACAGGTTGCTTTTCTTGCTTTTCCTTCCTTGCAAACCATGGTTTGTTGGTGCCAAATTTTGTGGTTAAAATAATACCCAGCCCGAAAATAGCTATTAATGGCACAACAAGCCAACCAATAATTGGCGCTTTGCTAACAAGCCACAGCACAAATATTCCCAACATACCTTCTATTAACAGGTTTGGTTCCTTGGCCCAGCTAAAGGTATTGCTCAACATGGGTCTTAGTCTTGCACTGCCAAGGGCAACGGCAGTTACCAGGGCACCAAGCAAAAAGATTACTGGAATTAATAAACCCATTATTAAGGCAACTGGAATGCCAATAATAGTTATGACTAGCACAAGCATTGTAAATGGATATATTATCCATGCTGCAAGACCTATTAAGAAGGTTCTCAGTATGTCTTTAGTAAGCTCTAATGACATTGTATTAAGGTGCCTGGGAAATATGCTTGCTCCTAAAGCAGCTAATCCCAGAAGTCCAAGAAGCTGTAATACTGAAGAAAAAAATGTAGTAGTCCCATGGTCTCTGTAATCACGCTTCACTACAGGCAAATTGGGTATACTGGTATCACCGGCCCCGGAATCCCTTTCTAAAATTTTAAATTCATCCAGGTTTTCTCCGGCAACTATCTTGCCTCCTATGACTGTAGTATCCTGCTTTAACACCTCACCCTTGAAAACCACCACATCGCCTGTAACCAGGGCATTTTCCGACAAGGTTACATTTCCCAGAAAACTTACAACATCTCCATGAACCTGACCCTGAACCGTTACATCACCTTTAAAACTTACCACGTCACCATAAATTATTTCTTCGGCACTTATAACTACATCGCCGCCAAACTGGACTATGCCTTCCCTGGCTTCCTGGGCCAGTGATGCTGACCCAAGAGAAAATATAAGCAATACTATTACAGTAAGAAGTAATATGCCTTTAGCCACTCTATTCATAAAATTCATCTCCTCAATTAAAACTAATTCTTTCTCTTGTCTTTAACAGGTGTATTACCAGTGCACTGCAAGCCAAAACAGTAATTACTACCTGCACAAAATTGGTCAGAACAAAGGACAAGCTGACATCCCACAAGGTGCTTAGAAGTAAAATCCAATAAGCAATATCCTTGATCAGGCCTATTACCTGATTTACAAGGGGAGCTGCATTGAAAATACCTCCTAAGTCTACAGCCAAAGCCTGGGATATAAACCCCCAAACACCTGGGATAGTGATGCTTCCCCAAACGCCTAGAGATAATATTACTAGTCCTGTTAACAGAACTATTACCCAACGAGGCAGCTTTGAAGAAGCTCCCTTATCTCCAGCAAATTCTTTAGAAATCCCATTGTCAGCCTGGGACAGCATTTCCCAATCAATGGTTGAAAAGTCTAACGGCAGCTCCTCACAATCCATATCAAAAAGCCCTTTTTCTATAAGCTGTAACTCTGCCCACAAGGATGAGCAGTCAGGACACCCCTGGCAGTGAGAAATAATATTCTCACTTTCCTTAAGCATTTTTTCAGGCTTATCCAGCACCTCATGCATCAACTGTCTAATGCTTTTGCAGTCCATCCTGCTCACCCCCTTCCTTTACCGTTTCTATAAGACTATCTCTCAACTTTTCCCTAGCTCTATAGAGCTTTGTTTTTACTGTATTAACCGGCTGTTTTAAAATATCTGCTATTTCCTCAAAGGTTAATTCATTTATATATTTTAGAATTACCACCATCCTGTAAGATTCGGGTAAAAGATTGATCTTTGAATGTATCAGCTGCTTTAACTCTTTACTTTCAAGGGCCCTATCAGGCAGTGAATAAAACCTGTTTTCAACCTGTATTTCTTGCTCCTCCTCAATCATCAATAGTTCTTTCTTTTTGCGAAGATAATCAATACATGTGTTGGTGGCAATTTTATAAATCCAGGTTGTTATCTTGGCAGATTTATCATAGGTGGCAAAGCTCTTATATACCTTTAAAAAGATCTCCTGGGTTAGATCCTTTGCTTCTTCTCTATCCCCTGTCATTTTAACTGCCAGACTGTATATCTGAACCTGCAGATGTTTAACAAGGACATTGAAATATTCTTTTTCACCTGCAAGTATTTTGTCAACACAAAGCTCTAAATCCAACCTAGATCCCTTCTTTCGCCACCTACAAGTTTATACGAAGAGCCCTTTGAAATAGTTTCAAAACAAATTTAATCTTTAAAAAAAATAAGCCACAAAGCTGTGACTTAAATACTTAGCCATTTCAGGCTTTTATTCTCATTAATTATACCAGAAGTCAGTATCACCTAAAAGACTGTCAAGCCCGCTAAACTCATCCAATCGGCTATTTACAAGACTTCCTCCCTTAAAATACAAATAAAGCCCTGTGGGATCCTCATCATACGGCCTGTAGACCCAGATCTCCCTGCTAAACTCCGGGTTAACAGCAATATTTCTGAACAGAACAGGCGGCTCACCAAGCAGCATCCTTACTTCTTTAACAGGTTTTCCTTCAAGGGTTGTTTCATCATAATTGGGAAAGTACTGTTCCCATCCTGGATTGGGTTTCTGAGCAATCTCAGTTCCGTCAGCTGGTTCTGTTCCAGGGTCCGGTTCGTCCCCGTTTTCTTCCTGTGGATCTTCTGGCTGCCCTTCTGCAATTTGCTGACGCAAGTCTACTATTTCATTATTAAGCCTGTTAACTTCATTGGACCAGGTAGAGTTCTGCCACCAAAATACTATGCCGCCAACTACAAGCGCAGTAATTACAATTGCGGCTATTATAGTTTTATTCATGAATAAAGCTCCTTTCAAAAAAGTTTGCTTCCTTCTTTAATATTTACAGGTACAACCTCATATATACCAATTTCATCAATTACTACTTTTTTAAGCACTACCATTAATTTATCCACCAGCTCGCATAAACTTTAAACGAAAGTCAGCTAGTAAAGCTTCCAAACATTCTCGGGAAGCAGAAAAGGTTATATCAACTTCCATGAGCATTATTGAACCTAATACACACGGCTTTTCATCCCCTAATTCAACCACCCAATCTGTACCGTAAAATCTTTTGTCATCATGGATATACTTACTTAAGCCTCTGAAATATTCCGCAATTTCTTCCCTGGAGGCACCCCTCATTTTAATTTTCCTGGTAATAATGTCAATATTATCATGCATGGTAATTAATTTTCCCCTATATAGTTTTCTATTGTAATAATTATAATGATTCTAACCCTTTATAATTATTTCCTTCTGTTAAGGTTCATAAATATCTCAAAAGAGTGCAACTTTTTCTGAGATTTTGGTGTATAACTATATGTAGGGTAACTTTCCAAGAGGTGAAGACGTGGATATTAATGTTAGTCTAATAAAAAGTCCTGCGGTAATATGTCAATACCCTAAATAATAAAATTGGAAATTTAATTTGCTAATTTTGCTAAAAAAGGGCATGCTTAACAAACCCAGTTTGAGTAGTAAAAAACTGGAAATAACCGAAGGGCAAATTAGGGGGTGTTGACCTAACTATTCACCTTCCTTCTAGGCGAGTAGATTTGGTCGTTACGCAGCAGCGTATCAACCAAACGCACAAGTTTTCTTGCAGTTAAGACGAGTGCTCTTTTATGTTGGTGCTTAGGCACCTCACGATACTTTTTCTGGTAATAAGCTTTAAACTCCGGCTCATAGCGCATTACCGAGTTGGCAGCCTCAACAAGGTAATAACGGAGATAACGGTTACCAGAACGTATTAGCTTAGTTTCATCAGCTACAAACTTTCCTGACTGGTGTTTAGTCCAGCTAAGCCCTGCATATTTAGCTAAAGCAGCCTGATCCTTAAAGCGAGAAATATCGCCAACTTCAGCAAGAATACCGGCACAGAAAACAGGGCCAATACCAGGGATAGTTTGTAAAGTATTAGGGATGCCATCAAGAACTCTTTCTATAGCCTTGTTTAACTGTTTAATATGATTGTTAAGGCTTCTGATAGTCTCAATAGAAGTAGCAAGGACAATATCAACCGAATCTTCAATACACTTAGAGAGTCTGTAAGAAGACCTGGCAGCCTTTTGGATACACTTAGCTACACCTTCAGGATCAGGAAAACGGTTTTTCCCTTTATCCTTAAGGTAATTAGCTAAATCAGCAACATCCATAGCAGATATTTCATCAAGGCTGTACTTTTCTAAAAAGAGATCCATCATGGCATTACCAAAAGCAGAACTATCAACCTCAGAAGTAAAAGCATTACACTTTAAAAATAAGTTTTGAAGAAAATGCTGTTTTTCCTTAGTCAGATTATGAACTAGACGATAACGCATTCGTGTTAATCTTTGCAGAGCAATATATTGTTCCTGCATGATAACAGTAAAAGGGAGTCTACCAAACCGTAAACGATCAGCAATTATCAAGGCATCAATATCATCAGTTTTTTCCATATCAGCATAAGCTTCCTTAAACTTATTCACAAGCTTAGCATTGATGGTATAAACCTTAGCATTAAGCTTACGTAGAGCCTCATCCTCATTTAAGAACATAGAAGGATGCCAGCTATAAACAGAAGTAGACTCCATACCAATTTGAATATTAGTACAAGAGAGCTTCTCTGCTAAAGTAATGATCTTATCACGCAAATGGGTGGCACCATTTAGATTATTACTTACAGTAAACTTATCAAGAGTATCGCCATCACAATTAATAACACGTACTCTTAAGTCCAGAGAGCTTACATCTATACCTACAAACAACTTCATAAGGGTTATCCCTCCTTTCAAATTAGGATTAAAGGGATTGGACTTTCCGGGACGCCCCCAGGGAACTCGTAGATCATCACCCTCGTGTATATGAACTCATCCTGATCCATGGGCTACCTAGAAGCTGCTGTCTTCTAGCATGGGTTGCCAGGAGGAACAGCCTGCGGGTTAGAAGTTCAAACGAGTACTGGGGAAACAGACTTTTAAAAGTAGTCAAAGCTACAGGAGGAAAAAGCATTACCCCAAATAATCCTTAAGACTATTGTCTGGGAACATCACGAAAAATCCAAGCCCTAATTTAAAACAAGTTTGTAGGTACTAAGAGCCCGCCCTTGACAGTGAGCCTCTGTCCATAATGGATTACACAGACTTAGCCAGCCACCTCCCCTTTGGGGTGTCTGTGCGGCTAATGAGCCTACCATTATGGACCACTCCCTGTCAAGGGTAAAGTGAACGGGCTAACCTTAGTCTGTAAAAGTGATTATTCACTTTTCAAAGAACAAAATTCTAACTGGAAATTCTAAAGTTTAGGTTTACAAAACATATTATACGAGGTGTAAAAATAATGAAAGAGCTGCTTTTGATAGTCTGCTCGGTAAATATGAAGGATATCTATATAAAATTTGTTATGGGTATACCTTTAATCAGGATGAGGCATTGGATATTATGCAGGAGGTTTATATAAAAATCTTCCGTAATATTCACGGGTTTGACGAGACTCGCCCCTTCCTACCCTGGTTAAAAAAAATTGCAATTAACACCTGTTTAAACTATAAAAGGGATAATAAAAAACTCCCACAGCTGTCCTTGGATTTGGAAACTGGTGAAGATGGGAGCTCTACCCTACTGGATTGTATAGCTGCTGCTGATGACACTGAAGAAACAGCAGTTTTCCACGAAACACAAGAAATTATTATCAAGTCATTACAGGAACTTCCTGATAATTATCGTCTTCCCTTAACTCTACGATATCTGGAAAAAATGAGCTATGAAGAAATTGCTGCTGCCTTAAAACAACCTTTAGGCACTGTGAAAAATAGTGTTTTTAGAGCCCGCAATATCCTGAAGAAATCTCTTCAATCCCATGGAATACTGGAGGTATGAAACATGTGTAATCTGGATAAGGATTTGCTGCAAAGATATATGGATAAAGATATTGACCCCCTAGAGAAAATATTATTGGAAAACCATCTATTAAGCTGCCCCCAATGCCGCAGGGATCTAAACCAACTAAAGATTATGGAGTGGGATTTAAATAATATTGCTATACCCAAGGTTCCCAAGGAGCTGACTGCTGTTCGAAATGCAGCACTTGATAAGTACTTTAAAACTATAGACGAAAATGAAACCTCTTTTGAAAGAAAAGATATTATGAATCTGCAGTATAGAAACCTGAAAAATACTGTAAGCTTTATAAATTATCTCCCTGGTAAAAAAATAGTAGAAAATGCAGTCAGAAAAGCTGCTGCAAAGAGTACCAGGGAAACCAAGAACAAATCTCTGCTTTCCAAGATAATTGGGTTATAGGCGGTGAGCAAATGTCAATAATATTAAGTATAATAATGTATTTGCTTTTATTTATACTAGCTGTTTTCATGGCAGCAATAATTATACCCATAAGATACTCCTTTTACGGAGGCTACAATGATAACCCGTATTGTTTTGCCAGCATGACCATACTGCAGTTCTGCAGAATTTCTGCCTCATATAATACTAAAGGGCTGCTTGCTAAACTCAATATTTTTGGGTTTTCCATAAATATTGATCCAGAGATAACTAAAGGGAAAAAAGCAAAGCCTAAAAATGGGAAAGACAAAGAAAAATCTCAAAAAGAAGTCAAGAAAAGGGAAAAGTCTAGTAAAGCTAAAGGGGGGACCAGTCTCTTCAAAAATCTTTTCCAAAGAGATATTATCTTTCATGTATTATATCTTCTAAGAGACCTGGTTGGCATCTTAAAGCCCAGGGTGCTGATGATAAAAGGAAGAATTGGTTTTTATGAACCACACCATACAGCCTGGCTTCAAGCCATTGTATCAACTCTTTCAGGATTAAATATTTTTACAAAGCTGGATATTGATACTGTTTGGGAGGATGAACATTTTGAAGGTGAGCTTATAATTAAGGGGCACATAGCAATAATAGTTGTTCTCTTAAGACTCCTTAAATTCCTTATCTCGAAAAATACTTTAAAGGTTATACTAATTATTATTAGAGAAAGAAAGAAAAAAAAGGTGTTAAGACCTGCAACCTGACAACAAAACATGTGTATCTATAACTGTAAACACAAAATCAAAATTAATATATAAAAAATTAAGGAGGCCCAATTAAAATGAATCCAACTGAAAATGTAATCAACTCCATGTTTGAAAAGCTAGAAAAATTTATTCGTACTGAAACTGTAGTAGGTGAACAAATCCAGGTAGGTAATGTAACTCTAATACCTATTGTCACTGTATCCTTTGGCGTTGGTGCTGGAGGTGGCGGCGGCAAGGATGAAAAGGGTAATGATGGTACTGGCTCTGGCGGAGGTCTGGGAGCAAAAATTCAACCTAATGCAATGCTTGTCATAAAAAATGAAGAGGTGACTGTACTGCCTTTAAGCAGCAAAGGCTCCTTTGACAAGCTATTTGAAATGATGCCAGAGATAATTTCTAAAGTAGATTGCTGCAAACCAAAGAATGAGAAGGAAGAATAAAAACAGTATAAACCCTCAGGGCCTAGAAAACTAGGTCCTTATTGTTTTTTAATACTGGGAAAGCCAAGTGCTTGACAACAAAAATAATTAATGTGAAGGAATTCCTTCCATCCTGGTGAATATTTCTACATAATACTGTTTATTATTTATTAATGAGGTAGGTGAAAACCATGGCACCTGAACTAAAATGCATGAAAGATTTAGCTATATTTGAACCCTTAGATGAAAAGGAAAAAGAGCTCATTACTTTACTGGCCAAACCTAGATTTTATACCAAGGGAGAAATCATTTTTGCAGAAAACTCTCCAGCCGATACAATATATTTTATTAGAGGTGGCAAAATTCTACTATATAAGATATCTGAGGAAGGCAAGGAAATGTCCCTGGACATATTACAAAAGGATGATGTTTTTGGTGAAAATACAATATTTGACGATGCCCTTTATACAATGAATGCAAAAGCTCTTGAGCATTCCTATGTTTGCACCTGCACAAGAACAGATTTCCTAGAAATGTTAAAAAACCCAGTGATTTCTTTGAAAATGTTGAAGGCTCTTGGGGATAAACTTAACAATTATACAGAACAACTTGCAGCAATGGCTTTTAATGATGTAAAAACTAGAATTTTAAGTACACTTGAAAGATTATCCAAAGAGTATGGCAAAAATACTCCCCAGGGAATAATGATAGACATTCCATTAAATCACCAGGATCTTGCATGTCTGGTTAATGCATCACGGGTAATGGTAACAAATACTTTGTCATCATTAAAACAGGATGGAAGAATTACTGTACATGGTCGTAGATTTCATTTATTAGATTAATAAAAAATGGTTTGCGTAATTAATCCTCCAAATTAATTATAATTTTTGTAAAACAGTTTACTGAATGAAAGCTAAAAAAAATGTAAACTTTACTTGCAATTAAAAATTATTTTAAATAAGGAGGAATAGAATATGTCAGTTCGTGAAACTATTAAAAATCAAATTATAGGTGCCTTACAAAATGCTAGTTTCCCAATTGAAAGTCCGGAAGCCCTTCTAGCTGCCTTTCCCTTTGG
The DNA here is from genome assembly GCF_000620305.1 of Desulfitibacter alkalitolerans DSM 16504. NCBI lineage: Bacteria > Bacillati > Bacillota > Clostridia > Neomoorellales > Desulfitibacteraceae > Desulfitibacter > Desulfitibacter alkalitolerans. Next base: position 154,062 of record NZ_KK211104.1, read on the forward strand.
TGCAGAAACCACCTGCCAGGCAGGAGATTTAAAGGTTACTGCAGGAGAAGCAGGTAAACTTTTAACTGCAGACGATTTTCCCTTTACCAGTCCTGAGCACGTAGCCGAAACTATAGTTGAAAAAGCCGGCCTATAAGTAAAAGAGCCAGGTCATCTTATGATCTGGCTTTTTGATTTGATTAAACTCGTTTTATTCCTTCTAAATCAAAGTATGACATTCCTTGCTCTAAAGGGGGCAGGATTAGTATAAAGCAGCTTAACTTTTTCATAAAACAAAACTTGGCTTACGCCAAGTCTTCTGACATCGGCGGAAGCCTTAGTCTAGTGAATGACGAACAGGACGTTCTAATGTCGGCTATGCAGCAGGACGCTGCGTTTTAGCCGACCACTATCTACCTTGTGGAACTTATACTTTCTGATAGTGAAATATAAGAGTCTAGGACTCTTTTTATATTTCCTCTAGTATTTTCTCAAGAAACTCTTCCATAGCTGCTAGGGCTTTCTCACCATTTTCAATTAGTTCCTCTGCTTCTTCTTTGGTGAATTCCTTGTTTTTAACATATTTTTTATTTACCATACCTATTATTGATGAATGTTTTGTGGGTACTTTATATTCAAAAACCAAGAGGGCAAGACACGCACGATACATACAGTAATAAATTCTATTAACAGTTGCGGGGTATTTCCCGCCCTCAAAACACCACAAAGCTTCCTCCCAAGCCTCGCGAGCTTTCTCCATTTTCACTCTGGCAAGTTCCTTTTTTAAATTGTTGCTCATATTATTACTACCCCGTCATTATATACATTTTTATAAAAACTACCTATTTTAAATAGGGGTGAAGAATATTCCTCAATATCATAGGGTATTGCAATTAAATCTACATTTTCTTGTAAACTTAAATTAAATGCTTCATCAATAATAATAGCACGAATCTCTTTATCTATCTTTTTAACAACTACTAAAACATCAATGTCAGACTCCTCAGTTGCTGTGCCTCTTGCTTGAGATCCAAACAATATTACTTTTTCCACCGGAATGGCTCTTTCTTTGAGAGTTTGAGTATACTTGTTAACAATTCTTAAGACTTCCGGGGTAACTTTTGACCAATTTTGGTTCATATATCTCACCACTTTTATATAATTCCCTTATAAACCATAAATTCTCAATACAATGACTATATCATCTTACATCTGATAACGCCGGAAAAAAACATTAGGTATTTATCAAATCCATAAAATTATCTTTTAATAATGGGAAAAAATCCATATACTTAATCCATATATCCTCTTTATATAGATAAACATCTTCAAGATTTTTATAAGTTAAGGTTTTTCCTTGTGTAGCATAATAGCAGTAACTAAGAGGTGCAGAGTTAAGTGAGTTTACATCTACAAGAATTTCCACTATCCTTGTCAGTTCAATGCTTAACTTGTTGCAAATATCTAAATGTGCTTTTATATTTGTATTAGGTTTAAAGAAAACAGCAATGTCAATATCTCTAAAACTCTTTTCTTCAATAAAAGAACCATGAAGAAATGAAAATTCTATTTCTTCTACTTTTTCCAATTCTTTAACAATCTTTTGTATTATTTTTTCTTTATTGTTATCATCCACTGAGTACTTTCGTAAGCTATTCTTGTCAGTATCTGCCTCAATAATACTTTTCATGGATTTATTCATTATGAATTTCCCCTTCCAAGGGTAATCTTACCTATTTCATTAAGAAACTCATTGACATCTATAAGATCTTTGCGTATTATCTCTAATAACAATATTCATGGACGCCTCAATTGTATTTTTTAACTTATACTCTTTTTATTCCTTCTAAATCAAAGTATACATTCCTTGCTCTAAAGGGGGCAGGATTAGCATAAAGCAGCTTAACTTTTTCAAAATCACTGATTCTTTTAGAATGGTAATAGGGTTTATCAAAGCTTAAGCTTTCATCTCTAAGCCAATCAGGAACTTCAATTCCATGAAGCTGTAAATAATAATCTATTAGCGCCGATACTTTAGTTAAAAATATTTTCTCGTTACTAGTACATGCTTTTAAATCTATTGGTTCATATAAACTGTCTATAAATTTCTTGTCTTTTGATTTTAATAATTCCAACAGCTGATTTAAGCTTGTATCTTCATCTGGATATGCAAATAACGCCTGCAGGTATTTATTTCCAATCATAGCCCAGATCCTCTCCTAGATATTTAATAAAATTTATTTGCCTCTCCCCAAGGATAGTCAAAGGTATATAAGTAGAAATTACTTCCATCAATCTATCTTTAGTAGTTATATTTAAATCTTTACACAATATATAGGCATCATAAAAATCCTTTGCTGGTTCTGGTCTTGCAGCCAATATTTTCATTGCTAATAATTGCTCAGCTTTGGGTTTTAATACTTTTAGATTTGAGTATGTCTTGTAGGTTTCTTTATCTTCCTTCAAAATAGTCTTTAATGGTTCTTTGATTTCTTCATTTATCCATCCATCAGAAAGATTGAAAGTATATTTCGTAAGATTTAATATATTCTCCAGTAATTTAAAATTAGTTTCACTAAATACGCAATCTATATCTTTAGTAGCAGGTCTATTATCATAAACCATAGTCATTATTGAACCACCATAAATTGTTATCTCAAGCTGTAATTGATTTTCTTTTAACCGTTCATTTAGATAATCAAATATTTGCAAGAGCTTGTTTTTATCTAACAAGTTAACACCATTATTTATATCCATAATACCTCCAATTAAATACCTTTATCCACTATTATACCATAAATTGGATGATTTTTAAACAATTATACTTCCATGGATTATACCCCCATGGATTATTGCCATATCTGGCATCAACAAATTTAGGTATAGACGAATATGAGTAAACTCCACGAATTGCTGCATTTCCAAGGCGTTCACTGAGCACTACATCATGGTTACTGGGATGATAAGCATGCACACCTCTAATAGAAGAATTGCTACTAACGTCACAGTGAATGCTAATGAAGATATCTGCATTAGACATTGAACTGCCTTTCAAGTGTTCTGGTGAGGATTTTGAAAAAATCTATCAGGAACATTATCAAGGCAAAATATTGCAGTTTATTTTGTCTACACATACCTATGATGGTTTATTGTTTCTCCTGCAGGCTAGCTTGTCGAAGTCACTGCAGATTAGCCTGTCGCACTACATCAATATTTTGAATTTAGCAACACTACTGTTCTTCTTTAAAAAATGCTGTGATAGTACTATAACCCATAATAATTAATAGAATTTTTTCTGTATGATAATTAATTAATGAAACATTGTATATAGCTTTTATAATTAATAAAATTATTCCAGGAACAACCAAAAAAAGAAATTTTTCATATCTAAATATCCATTTTCCTCTTTTTTTCTTCTCAATTAGAAACATTTCTATTCCCATTAAGGTGCCTATAATAAAAAAGCCAAAAAAATCTAAAATTTTTAGAACATAATTAAAACTGATTAGATGAAAGTAATCATGTTCTCTAATTTGAAAAAACCAGTGTTGTAATTTAAATAAACTAGTAATAAAAAAAATAAACCCATATATAAAACTAGCATATAGCAAGTAGATTTTAGCATTTATAGATTTCATGTTAAGTACGCCTCCAAACTATAGTAGTACCATTTCAAAGAAATACAAACATTTTTTTAAAGGGTGCAAAAAGAATTCCGAGTTTTGTTAATTGACAAAGGGTGCGCCGGAAAAGCAGAAGGCCCTTTATCTTACAAAACTTAATGTAATCCGGTTTACGTTATTATTACTATTTATTATCTCTACATTGACACTTCACAGGACAAGCCCATGCGGAGCGTCAATGTAAATGTTATGCATTTATACCTTTACTATACAACATTTATTTACGTTTTCAAGAAGGTTGTTTCTCTTTACGTTACTTACGGATTCAGTTTATACTATAAAGCCCACTGATCACCGCTAAAAGTAGATCCGGCATCATTATCAAGAATTAGCTCCCACTGACTTCCATCAGTAGCTATGATATCTACTAGTGTTGTTTCACCAAAATAATGTAAAGGATGTGCCTCAATATATGTCCAGTGACTTGGTGTATTATAGCTATAATTAGAAGTTGGTTTATATCTTCTAATTTCATCAATAAGTCCACCATCTTCTTTAATTCCAAACTTACCGTGCTTTACTTGTCTATTAGCTAATGATACTTGTGGATAGTCGTAGTTAATCCAACCCCCTTCTCCTTTCAAAAAATGAGCATACTTCTTGTTGCCTTTTAAGCTATAATAGATTGTATTATAAGCTTTTACACCTCCAGTTTCATCCCATTTCCAAGCATCTCTAGATCCTCCAGATGATTGAATTTCTATAAGGTTAGTTGTTGCATAATAAGTATTGATTCCCCCTCCAGGTAATTTTTCTATTCTGTATAACTGAGTGGTAGTATATACTTTCAATGGGATTTTTGTTTCTGAATTTTTTTCTTTCAAAAACCCCTGAGATACAATGTTGTTGTTATTAACCACATCTGAAACTTTATTTCTTGCTCGTTCAAACAGTTCATCTTTATCTTCTATTAGCTCTTTCTCAAATATTACTATAGGGAAATTATCACCATTTTCCTGAAAACCAAATGCAGTTGAGGTGACTGATATCAATAACAACACAATTATTGTACATAATAATAAGTTTTTATGTTTTTTTATCATTTAATAAACCTCCAATTTAAATATTTGAATGTATTTAGACCATCACATTTCTAAATTAATTAAAGATTTAACACACGCACATAAACTCTTTAACACTTACTGCTAATAATTATCTACATGCAAACACATCTGTTCTTGTAGGTAAATTTTCGTAATCCTTCCTTGATTTAGACCAATATGTTTTTACCAAATAATTTAGTAAACAAATTAGATTTACCACACAGTTTACTTCAAGACATGTCTCTTACTTTTTAGTGGTTATGTTAGTTAATTGCTTTTGTATTTCCTTTAACCGCTTATCAATTGAAAATATTTTTTTTATTACGAAACAATAGCTTGTAACAAATGTTATTAAAATCAACACGAATATTAACCCTAAAATATCTCCCCCTACACCGTGCCACCAGGGTGGAGGTGGTGGAGGCGGTGGAGTTGTTGGAAACATCATCTTACCTCCAAGCAATAAGGAATTTTAACATCTATAGAAACAAAATTGGCAAGGGTAAATTGAACCCTCATAAACAATCATCCCTTTCTAAAATTTCTTTTCATTACGCATGCAACAAGTCTAATCTTATGCTCGAAAATGTTCCATAAAAAACACTAGTGACTTCTATTCATAAGCACCACCTCTCCCTTAATCTCCGTTTTGTAAACCTATTTTAAATCTCTAGACAATAAAACATTTATATATCAAGGGTTTCAAGTTTTTTTAGTAAATAAAAACAATGACCCCCCTGTTTTTGGTATAATTGAGTGTCTCACCAAACAAAAATCCCAAGAAAGGGTGTGTCATTGTGAGCTCAATTATATCAGGTTTACTGCTATATAATCAATTTTTACTTAAACAAATTCGTCAGTTACTTTTATTTATCGTGAGAAATATTCCTTTAAAGGGCCCTAAGCAAGATATCTATAGTCCAAAGTATTGTAAACATACTGTGGACAGGCTCCCTTTTATCAAGCAACCGGAGAAGCTTGATTACAAGCAGTTACTTCGTGAGTATTCGTCCCAGCACGGGAAGGAACTTAAGCCTGTAAAGTCCCGTGGTGGTAGTCCTGTATCAGCTGATGTTACTTGCCACCGCTGTGGTGCTCCTCATACTTATCTTTACGACAATACTGGAGGTCGTGGTCAGCTCTGGTGCAAGGTCTGTGGTTTGCGATTTAGCAAGGTTAAAAGTGATTTTAAGATTGGTGCTTTGGTTTGCCCTTACTGTGGCCGTATCCTTGATAAAAAGAAACAGCGTAAGAGTTTTAATATCCATAAGTGTGTTAATAAAAAGTGCTCTTTCTATCTTAATTCTCTTAAGAAACTATCGCCTGAGGATCTGGAGGAGTACAAGAAGGATCCGTATAAGTTTAAGCTCCACTACATTTACCGTGAGTTTACTACCAATTTTTTTGAAGTGGATTTAAATACTATGCCTAAAGGATCTGCTAGCCTTAGGTTTCGTGATTTTTCTCCTCATGTTCTTGGGCTTTGTATGACTTATCTTGTTAACCTCGGACTCTCTACTCGTGCTACTGCCAGGGCTCTTTGGGAAATCCATGGTGTTAGAATTTCTCATGTTACTGTAAGCAAGTATGCTAAGTCTGCTGCTGCTTTGGTTCAGCCTTTTGTTGATAGTTATGACTACAAACCTACAACCTATCTGGCTGCTGATGAAACCTATATCAAGGTTAAGGGTATTAAGCATTATGTCTGGTTTGTTATGGATGCCCTCAAAAAGTCTATTTTAGGTTATCGTGTTTCTAGCTCCAGAGATGTAGGTCCCTGTATCCTGGCTATGCGCATGGCTTTTGCTAAGTTTAAGGAGTTCCCTGGTATGGCTCTTAGATTTGCTGCTGATGGTTATACTGCTTATAAGCTTGCTCAGCAGCAGTTTATGCTTAATGATATGGATTTTGTTCTTATTCAAATAATTGGCCTTACCAATGATGATCCTGTTTCTTTAGAGTATCGTTGGCTTAAACAGATTATTGAACGTCTTAACAGGACTTTTAAATTCTCCTACCAGGTTACTAATGGCTACGGTAGTGGTGAAGGCTCTGATACTCATGTGGCCTTGTTTGTAGCCTATTACAACTTCTTAAGACCACATTCCTACACTTATTGGGAACCTTTAAACTCTATCCCAGAGTTAGCAGCTATTCCTACTATGCCTGCCAAATGGCAGAAGTTGATTGAGTTATCTCAACAGCTTATTCTGTCTAAGCAGTTAGCATAATTCACCTAAAACTAACCCTTCAACCTCTTAATTATCCTTAAACATGCGGTGCAATACCTGTCAAGCTTTCCCCAAAGCTAGACCCCTTGACAGGTATTGTGCCTGCATTGTTATGCTCTTTGATGAGGTTGACTAGGGTTCTTTCCTGCTTTCTAGTCTGTTTTTACCCTTCATGTATAATCTTAGGTCTACTTTTTTGTCCTGTATCCTGGTTTTTTTAAAAACAATAGTTTTTCATACGTTAGTTAACACTACCTTAATCTCGTTTACTTCTGGCTGGGAAAGGTTTAGAATAAACTTAAACCTCACCTTTGTCTTTGGTAAAGGAGGGTGTACTCCCGGGCAAATGGGACTTTCCAGGTTGCCACTATTTGCACGGGAATATTTTTTTAAAACCATGCTGTCTGCCCAAAGTTATTGATTTAAACCTACCATAAATTAACTTTTAATACTATCTTCCATGTCAAGTTCCTCGCTTTTAATGTCTAAATCCTCGTTTTCCATGTCGATTTTCTCATTTCGATTGCCAGGTTTACTCTAGATTAAACCTTGCTGCAGTACCTTGTATTTCTTAACCAGTAAGGTCCCCCCCCACTGGGATTAAAGCTTAAAAGGTATGCTTATTATGTTTTCACTATCTAAAGTTACCTCAAGCCATAGATTTACATTTTCTGGGATAGGATTGAAAGAAAACTCATGGGACCAATCCTTAGTTTTTTCGAGTGGGGCGAACCCTCCCAACATTCTAGATGCAATTTGACCTTTAGAATCTTTAATTTTTACAGAACGTATAGAGGCTTCTGTATCCAAATATACTTTTGAAACACTTGGAGTGCTGTTAATCCTTAATAAAACTATTTTTTCTTCTTTTTCTTCAACAGCTGTATTTAATATTACTGTATCATTTGCTTTTCCATATCTACTAGGGTCAACTTCGAAATTTATTACCCATTCTTGATTATTGTCGTTATTTCGTACAATAAATTGAAGTTCTTCTGCCCTAGGTTCAATTGGTTCAAAACTCACAACACCCATAACCACTTCATTTATTTCATCATAGTTCATGGTAACAAAAGATCCCTTGTAAGTATTACCAATGTTATCCGTTATGGTAAAATCGGGACTTAATAATAAGCCTTCTTGATTATCCAGTCTAAATGATATTTTGGTTTGAATCTCATCTCTTACAATATCCTCTACTTTTAATGTAGAACCATCTTCGTTCTCATATTCCTCGTTGACAGTTTCCCCATATAATGAATAGGCATTGAAGGTTCCTGTATCCATCTTGCCGGAAATTGCATTTCTTCCTAATATAGTAAGATTTTCAGCATTAACATAAGTTACATAAAAAACAAATACTGTGCATAATAAAGCAAGTAGTATCTTTTTATGTCTTAGCCATTTCTCCATTTAAATTACTCCTCGTATTTAAATTACATTACAGTTGCATTCCATTTATCGTAAATCGTGATTTGTATTTCCCCTGGCTTACCGGAAGTGGCACTAGCAATCCCATCATAATAGCCTTTCTTTTCGTAATTATGCTGATCATAATATGTTCCATCCGGCATGTTAATCCATATGGATAGATTACCATCTCCATAACTATTATCAAAGCTATCTTGTCCACTAACTGTTATACGCCATTCAAAAGTTTTATTAAGATAATCAGACTGACTTTTTGGTGATATACTAACTGATAAAGCCAGTGCATTACTGGGAAAACTAATCATAATAAAACATACTGTTAGAATCAAAATAATTGTCTTTTTAAGATTAACCATTACTTTACCTCCATTTCATACATTTTAAAGGTTTAATAAGGTGTTTCTTCCTAGCTACATCTTTAATTATTGAAACTTAGAGATAACTCAATTCTTATCTTAAGTATTATTCCTGCAATAACGTAAATGTTATTTTCTAAACCCTTATAAACACCACCTCCCATCCTTAATCTCTCCTTTACATCAGGCAGGGAAAGTTTGCCTTTGGTAAAGGAGGGTGTACTCCCGGGCAAAGGGAGCTTTCCAGGTTGCCACCATTTGCCCGGGAATATTTTTTTAAAACCATGTTGTCTGCCCAAAGTTATTGATTTAAACCTACCATAAATTAACTTTTAATACTATCTTTCATGTCAAATTCCTCGCTTTTCATGTCTAAATCCTCGTTTTCCATGTCGATTTTCTCATTTCGATTGCCAAGTTTACTCTAGATTAAACCTTTGCTGCAGTACCTTGTATTTCTCCTCTGTCATAAATGCTGTTTTTTAGTATTGTTAAAAACAACCAGATAGGTGCTTCTAGACCAGGGCTGGATTTCTCGTGAAGCTTCTGATAGTTCAATTTACACAGGCGAAAAGTCGAGAAGGCGAAGAGAAAGCTATACAGGGGTTACTTCTTAGATTGATACTTAATGGTGGCAATTGGCCTACAAAATGGCTGGAAGATATAAGCCATGAAAAGTTAAAACATACCAATACAGAGCCATATTGTTGGGCAAAAAGGGTTTATGAGAAGTTGATTTTTAAGATTTAATCCAGCTAGAAAAAGGAATCACCTTGCTTTATCGAGAAATAGATATATGACATTTTTTGGTAAGGATATAAACCTTAGTATTTATTAAACTGGAGGGGATGAGTATGCGTAAGGTATTTGTAATAGTGGTATTTTTGTTCGTGCTGTTTTTGTTAGGTTGTGCAGCTTCTACTGATGTAGTTAATAAAAATGAAAAAGCTAGTGAGAGTAAGGAACAAAAAATAGAGGAACTTCATGCAGAAATCAAAAACTTAGAACAAGAGATAGCGACAGTAAAAGCATCACTTAATAAACTTAGTAGTAGTATTGAAGGTATAAATGATGAAAATAAAATCGGTGAGCCTCACCGATTTTATCCATGGACAATCGACGACGTATTTGTAGTAATGCCTGATGGTACTGAGATTAAAAATATTGACGGATTGGGATTACCGTTTAATTTACTACAATCAATTGAACAAGGTCTAAGAATAAGCGATTTTAGAAAAAATAAAGATAATGAGGGGAGTATCCCAATGAAAACTGGATATATTTCAGAGGTATAAATTATCAAGTAGATGCTAATGCAATAAAAGGCATTATGACTGTTATAGACTATTTTCAATCAAAAGAAGAGTAACATTCGTATGGAAAAAGCAGATTTAGGGAGCAAGGCATGGGAGTAATCACCTCCTCCGTAAGCGTGTGTTGGGTTTGACTATTAGCCGTTAATCTCCATTGTGCCTTAACTGCTGTAATAAGCTATATCTTAATTTAAATCTTTGTCAGTTTTATCATCTCCTAGTAGATTTCGGGGTGTTCATTTGAGTTTATTCTGCAAATAAATCTAATAAATGACACTAGTGCGAGTATTTCGCAAATACGAGGTAATATCAATAATTATTCTATGGATATTACCTCGTTGAATAAGCCAATTGGTGTTTGGAATATAAAAAATTTTTGTTTATTTAACTTGGGTATTAAATGATGCTGATTTAGCATCTGAGTAATAATCCCAACCCCTGCCCAGACTTGATTAGAGCGGTTAATTTCAAGGTTGCGTAGCAAATACGGGTAGATCTTATGCTGCTTATTACGCTTTGAAAGGTTTGGTTTTGGGCACATCGCATATATGCCCATCTCTTCCATGTATCGTTTGATTAGCCTGCGTCCGACGGGAATTTTATCTATTTTTTGCAGCTTGTCCCGGAGTTTCCTGACCCCCATATATGGCATCTTTGTATGCCAATAGTCAAGCCTGTTCTTAACCAAATTTTCAAAGTCACGGTCAGGTTCTACAGGTGTGTAATATACACTGGTCCTGTTAACTTCGAGCAATTCGCATTGTCTGGTCACTGACAGCTTATCGTCTTTTGAAACCAGATTTAGTCTCCCATTCGGAGCCAAACACTTCTTTAGATTTTTTTTTCAGCCAGTCATTCTCAATTGTGAGCTGACCGACTTTTGCCATTAGTCCATGTAGTTGTTCGTCCATTGCTTTTTCTCTAACACGCAGTTCTTTTTCTTGGCTGCTCTCTGAAAAGACCTTTGGTGCATTCTCCAGAAACTCTTTTTTCCAGTTTCTTAGCTGATTTGGACTGATGTCATGCTCTTGAGCAATCTCACCGAGCTGCTTTTCTTCTCGGAGTAATTCTAGTACAAGCTTAGTTTTGAATTCTGCTGAAAATGTTCTTCTTTTCACCATTGTATGCGAACCTTCTTTCACCGAGTAGAACCCAGGCGCAGTGACTCGTAAGCCCTGTTTCCTGGATCCTCTCTAAAATTCCGGACATCGGGTTTTCCCACAATCCGGCTTCAAACTGAACGCCCGTCGGTCAACAAGGTCTTCCCGCAAGTGCACTACACTTAAACGCAGTTCCCGTATACCTGCAGTTCTCTTTTGGTTTACCTGTGCCTTCGCCTCTGTGCTAGTTAACTCCCTCTTTCAAGGTTTCGCTGTTGTAGAGGCCGTTCAGTCCAGAGGGCCTTGACTCTGGTGTCGTTATGTTGTCGCTCACCGTCATTGCTTAATACGCCCTCATCTGCCAATCTCGAATCCTCCGAACAATTTCCCGGTTCTCGGTTATATGCCCGGTCTTTGCCATACGGAACTGTCTTGGCTGGTTCCGAGACCTTCCCTACTTTGCCCACTTATCCTTTTTCTGGTGCCGCAACCCGTACACCGGAGGGCAGACTCTGTGCACCTTCCCATTACTTCCAGAATCTTACCAGTCTTCGTCTACGTCAGTGAGACTCGACGCCCTCAACTCCCTGCCACTGACTTCATGCAGGGGACGTTTTCGATGCAGCAGTTTTCGCTTTATGCTACGGCCCCAGAAATTGCTAGCTCTCTGTGTCAGTCCTACCCTTAATTGAGCAGTCAGAGCGTTTACTTCCAAGCTTTCCCCCGCCAAGTCACCTTAAGCGAGAGTTGGATATAACTACGTGACCGAATGGGAAATCGTCACGACCGGACTTTCACCGGTTAGATAAGTGAGGTTATAGGCTGCGACTGACAGTTTCCTGTCTTGTATTATATCAGGTTCACTTAGGTTTTAGAAAATTTTGTCTGGTTTTATGTGTACATTATACTTTTTAATATTCATCATACCTCCTAAGGCAAATAGTATTACATAAATAAGCATAAGACTAATTCTTTTTTAAAAAAACAAACCAAATAATAGAAAGCACAAAAAATACAAGTATAATAGTAATAATCCATTCAGGCATTCCAAAAGTCATATGTATCTCACCTCTTTCAATATATTCTTTTATTTTAACCCAATTATAAAGACTTTTTATACTTCTAAAATTATTACATCTGTTCTGACGCTATATCCTCTTGTAATTGCTTTCGGATATACTGCTCTATTGCCTTTTTGTTTCTGCCAACTGTATTCACATAATAGCCTCTGCACCAGAAATGCCTGTTGCCACACTTATACTTCAGATTTGTATGTCTGTCGAATATCATGAGTGAGCTTTTACCCTTAAGATAACCCATGAAACTAGATATACTCATTTTTGGTGGTATTGCAGTTTTAATCTTTCCATATATCACCTGTCTTCTGTACTTAGGTGCAAATACTATGTGATATTTACAATTCCACTGCGTGTGTGATAAACTTTCTGTATCCATTCGGATATCTACCTCCCTTTATTGTAGTGCGGCTGACGAAACCTGCACTATTTTATCAAATGGAGGTAGATTTTTCTACTTTTCTTCTCAAAGCTAAAGCTCTAACGAATCAATTCTCTCATTTCCTTTTTACAGTGCTCCTTAACACTAAAAAGGGCTGTTCCAGCCAGATTGGTGGAATAACCGCTTTTGCATAACTTAATTTAGTTGTGAAATATCTCGAATTTTTCTTCAAAATCACCCCAAACCACATTTACCTCAAATATATCATCTTCACTAATATATGATCCACTTGAGCCTCCAGACATTCTGAAGACCTTTTTATCTGGAGGATCCGTAAAGTTTATTATTTTGGATATTTCTTCATCAATGTCATTTATAATGGTCATTTGCAATTGCTCTACTGATTTTAATTCAGACACATCTCCTTTATATATGACTATAAACTCAAACTTGCTTTCTTTAAAACTGCCATCTTCTGGATCTTTCTTGCTTTCAATTATATATTCTGCTTGCCAGTATTGGCCTTCACCATAAAACCTATTATTTTGGTAAATATATTCCTTTGAGCTGCAGCCAGCTAATAGTACTATGCTAACAAGAAAAAATAAAATAGCATACGAAGTTCTATGCATTCTACATTAACCCCCTTAAACATAAAATATCACAGTTTTTATTTAAAAAACAATAAAAACTATCTAAGCACTTTCAAAGATAACGTTAATTAAGCAATTAAGTGTTTCTACCCTATTTTAAATAAAAAATATATGATTCCTAATTTATAAAATTTAATTACATACCAAGGGGAATATATATAACCCTTGGTATGCAGGCAAAATGATTAGCTTCTAAGTATTAAATCCCTTCTTCTTTAAAATCTACATATACGGACCACTCATCATTTCCTCTAGACAAATCTACTTTTACTCTTGCGGATACATAGTATGACCAAGGTTGAACATCATAGTAAACATTTGGTTCTGGGTCGTATTTTACATAATCTACTCCAACACTAGGATAGTCTATCATTTCTGTTTCATCAATCCAGCCAACCCCTAAATCTTAAACCTCACCTTTGTCTTTGGTAAAGGAGGGTGTACTCCCGGGCAAAGGGAGCTTTCCAGGTTGCCACTATTTGCCCGGGAATATTTTTTTAAAACCATGTTGTCTGCCCAAAGTTATTGATTTAAACCTACCATAAATTAACTTTTAATACTATCTTCCATGTCAAGTTCCTCGCTTTTCATGTCTAAATCTCGTTTTCCATGTCGATTTTCTCATCTTTTGTTCTTTCCAGCCTTTTGCTCTGAATTTCTCCTGATTGGTGTGTACTTCATATTTTAATGTTTTTCTTCTGCTGTAATTAAATTAATCTCATCTATATCGATTGCATACATTATGAATTCTGCTATTATAGTTTTGCCATCAGAAGCATATAGCGGGATCACTCGATCTTTACCAGCATTTGCTTTCTGCATGGCGAGAGCCTCCTCAGGATTTTTTGGTTCTTCTCCATATAAATCGGTGGCATAAACATAACCTAATGTGCCATCAATGCCTTTTGCAAGAATTAAGTCAGGCTCAGTTTCAAAAGAAACTGCAAAAAGAGAGGAACCATAGGTCTGCCCATATTCATTAACTCTGTAAACTTTGGAAGGATCAAAGTTTTCTTCAGTTATTATTTCATTAGTTTTGGCACAAATAAGTTGGCCTGTTTCATCTATTTTGTAATTTTTTTGAAAAAATACATCGTGTACCATAGCGTAGCTAATGCTAAAATAACCTAATATAGTAACAAGAAGAATAACAACAGTTAATAATATGGTATTTTTTCCTTTATTCATTGTATATTTCACCTCCTATTTAATGCTCCTTTCATTTCAATAGTTTAATAGATATATAAACCCCCATAAATAACCACTCCCCTAACCTGTAATCTCTCCTTTACTTCAGGCTGGGATAGCTTGTCTTTGGTAAAGGAGGGTGTACTCCCGGGCAAATGGGTCTTTCCAGGGTGCCACTATTTGCCCGGGAATATTTTTTTAAAAAACCATGTTGTCTGCCCAAAGTTATTGATTTAAACCTACCATAAATTAACGTTTAATACTATCTTCCATGTCAAGTTCCTCACTTTTAATGTCTAAAACCTCGTTTTTAATGTCAAAAACTTCGTTTTCTTGTAATTTAGGTTAGTCCAAAAATACAAAAAAGCTGTCCCAGGTAATCCTGTTGAACAGCTTTTTGACTTTGCAACCTGGCAGTCATGGCTTTTAGCTTTAGACCCATGGCTTTGCGTCACCATCTTTCAATGGCTTTGCCACTAATTTTCAATATTGTATTATTTTATTAGACGTAACAAATCTTTAAAAGTTCCATTTTTGCTAAATTTTTAAAATTCAACCTTACCCTTTAGTTTGAAACTTTCCGTTTTTTGAGCTTCACTGACACTTAAAAAACATAATCACTCTTGATACATAATGGAAGTCTAGCAAATATTTTATCTTTTCTAATTTTGACTCCATTATTATCAAACATATATAATCTGGGATATATGGTTCTTAAAGTCATTTCATTCTGCCATGTCAAAATCCTAGTTATTATGTCCAAAACTTCGTTTTTAATGTTAAAATTTCTTGTATTTTAAGTTAGTTCCAAAAAAAATCCTTGACGGCTGTAGAACCTGCAAGGATTTAAATTTATTACTCTAAACGAATCAATTCTCTCATTTCATAAAAATTAATGGTACCCAACTTTCTCCATTCCTGTATACACTCTTCAGATTCTATCAGAGCATCTAAAGAAATCTCAGCTATCATGTGGAAACCATAATCTCTATTCTTGCCTAACACCTCTTGTTCAATGAAGAATCTGTCTGAACCCATTGTTTCCAACAAGTCTTCAAATTCCTCATGTGTCCATGCATAAATTGTAAAGTTTTTAACCTTAATATCTCCACATACAATAAAGTAAAATTCTACCTTAGAATCTTTTTCAACTATTTCATAAGCATCTTCCCATATGGTTGGTATATCTATCCAGAAATTATAAGTTGGGTTATAGTACGAAGTCGAAATTTCAATAACTTTTCTTTCAGTTCCATTATTCAATGTTTTATCTCTGTCCAGAGTATCATTAACTTCATTTATGCTTGTTCCTTTATTAGAATGATCATCATTTAATTGTTCTTTTAAGTCTTTTTTTGCCATTGTGGTATTTTTGTATTTTTGTTCATCCATTGCGTTATAGGAGCACCCTATAGACAGAAATAGCATTATTAACAAGGTAATAATTATTTTGATAGCTGCACCCCCCATGAAAATGCATTGCTTTAGCAACCTATCTACATTATAACATATTATTTAGGTGGATAAACCGCTACATTCCTTAGAGGTCTATCCCCTATTAAAGTACTTAACCGTATTAGGCTTGAACTGCTAGAATCAGGGTCTGTCACCCAATAATCACTTAGATTGTATCCTGTTCCATATAAGTAGTTTACTAAAACATAATGTGATCTATCACTAGTGGCTTGTTTATAACCTACAATTACAGGCACGCCATCCAATAATGCATTTAGAGCTATATTATAAAAAACCTCTCTAGATGCATCCCATTCTAAAGTATCAAGATATACTAATCCCCATCCAGCTTTATTTGGTGCATCGTTCCAGACAAACGGGTTAGAGGAATCACCCATATCAATGTTAGCTCTTTTGGGGTCAGTTTGTCTACCATATGATCTCATATTCATAGCAAAAGATGTGACAATACAGCCTGCATCTCCCAAAGTTTGACCCCTCCACTCCATGATGTCATCTTTCCACTCCTCATCCTTTTGATAAAAATGTGTTGTAGGGATATAGACATTGTATATTTGTTGAATTCCTATGTCAGACCTTGGTTCAGCATATTTACCACTTACAGACGGTTCCATACGATAATTATCAAATGGTATATATTCTTTATCATATTCAATAAAATCGGCTAAACCCACACTTGATACTAATAGAGTTGTCAAAACGATCAGGGTTAAAACTGTTTTTTTCATTCTAAAACCTCCTAGTGAAAATTTTAATTATTTATCACACAAACATAGGCACCTATATATTCATTAAGATATTTTTCGATTTTACCAAAATTACTTTTTTACCACAAAAACCCTCATAAACACCACCTCCACAGCTCTTAATCTCTTTACTTCAGGCTGGGAAAGGTTTAGAATAAGCTTAAACCTCACCTTTGCCTTTGGTAAAGGAGGGTGTACTCCCGGGCAAAGGGAGCTTTCCAGGTTGCCAC